>JAFMDF010000483.1 GCA_017857395.1 Bacteroidota bacterium
CTGATACATAGCATAAGGATCTGCGCCATGTTTTAAACTATCTGCCCAAAATTTTAAAGAGTTCGGCATCGAGCCTTCTTGGTCTTTATTGCCATGGCAATTAAAGCAAACATTTCGATAAACTATTTGACCTTTATGATAAAATTCATTGGTTTCCGCACCAATTAATTTAGCATGGTCGATGTTTTGTTCGTACGCTGGTAGGTCAGTTAATTCCAATAAAAAACCTGTTGTCGTTTCGGTCGGTATCTCTTCACTCGCTTTTTCTGGTTGACAAGCAAAAGAAAGTAATAGGATCAAGAAAAATAAGGCTCGGCTGGCTTGGTTGATATTAATTGGCATCTCGCTTTGTATTTAATTACAAAAATTTTCATCAAGATAATAAAATATAAAAGAATAGGCATTCATTAACACTTTTCCTCCCAAATCTGCACCAATTCCACCAATGTCTGTACTGCCTTCTCCATATCCTGCCGACTCACCCATTCTTGCGGTCCATGAAAGGCATGGCCACCTGTAAAGATATTCGGACAAGGCAAGCCCATAAAAGACAACCGACTCCCATCTGTTCCTCCCCGAATAGAATTTCGGGTCGCTTTCATGCCCGCTCGTTCAATAGCTTCCAAAGCATAATCCACTACTTCTGGATATTTGTCCAATACCTTTTTCATATTGCGGTATTGTTCTTTAATTTCTAAGGTCGCTTTAGAATTTGGGTATCTTTTTAGAATGGTATCCATGACTGCTCTTAATTCTGCTGCATGGTCGTTTAATTTTTCATCGGTAAAATCTCGGATAATAAAGCGAATCACCGCTTTTTCAGAACTGCCCTCAACCGTGGTAGGATGAATAAAACCTTCTTTGCCAGATGTCGTTTCTGGCGATAAGCGGCCAACTGGTAAATTTGCTAAAATGTCACCTGCTATTTTCACCGCATTTTCTAATTTTCCTTTGGCAAATCCAGGATGAATCCCTACGCCATGAATCGTAATCGTTGCTCCATCTGCGGAGAAGGTCTCATCTTCAATACTGCCCCTTTGCGAACCATCTACCGTATACCCAAAATCAGCGCCTAATTTCTTTAAATCAACATGATTTGCGCCTTTTCCAATCTCTTCATCAGGCGTAAATAATAAACGAATTTTACCGTGTTTGATACTTGGATTATTGACCAATTGATAAGTCATATCCATAATTTCAGATAAACCAGCTTTATTATCCGCTCCCAAAAGTGTTTTTCCACTTGCTGTAATCACATCATGTCCTAGTTGGTCTTTTAAATATTTATGGTCTTTCATACGAATCACCACTTCTGGATTATCTGGCAAAATAATATCCGATCCATCATAATTTTTATGTACAATTGGTTTTACATCCTTACCACTTGCATCAGGCGAAGTGTCCATGTGCGAACAAAAACAAATAACTGGAACGTTTTTTTTGTTCGTATTAGCAGGAATCGTTGCATAGACATAACCATAATCATCTAAATGAGCATCTTTAATGCCCATTTCCAATAATTGCTCGACTAATAATTTTCCTAGATTTTTTTGTTTTTCAGTCGAAGGAAAAGTCGTTGAAAAAGGGTCAGATTCGGTGTCTATCGTGACGTATTTTAAGAAGCGGTCAACAGCGGTATGATTGAATTTGATGGACATATTAATTTGATTAGAAGTTATTCAATATCTATTTTTATGCTAAGTAACGGATAAAAAATAAGTTGAACAAGTTACACTTGATTTGCCACGGATTCATTGGTGCCACGGATATTAAATGTATAGCTTATTTTTTCAGTGTTATCAAACTAAGTTTTTATCCGCCAATTAATCATTCGCTCCGACCAATAAATCAAAGTCGATTGCCTCCAGTCTAATTTGCCCCTAGATTGCCTACAACTTAACAACTGTATAACCCCAAAAACTCCCCTTTTAGACTTATCCTAAATTATTAAAATAATTGACCAGATTACTAGGCAATGGGTCTTCATCATTACACCCCTTTGTCTGTAATCTTGGTCACTTTATGGCTCTTTAGGAGTGCGGTGTATTATCTTGATTATAGCGTAACACCCTAACTGAATTTAAAATAGACCTATTCAATACATTTTTTAATTAATAAAAACTAATACTTTGAGAACTTCCTTATTATTCAAATCTATCCTTTTATTAGTTATCTTTTTAATTACTTCTTGTGTAAAAGATGAAGCCGTAGAACCCTCTATAGAGGGCACTTATGATATTATTGGTTATGCTGTTGTTGGCTGCGAAGAATTTGATATTATTCTAGATAATGAAAAAGAAACCTGTTCGGTCATAGAAGGTTCAGCATTTTGTGTGGATGGTACTTTGGTTTTTACGGCAGACCTTTTGACTATTAATTTGAATTTTACCGTCGATGGGGAATCAGATGGAGGCGTAATAGAAAGCAGCTATACGATTGAAGGTAGCGAAATCACACTTTGCTTTGATCCTGATGATTGTGAAACATCGAATTTTAAATTTGAGGAGGGAATTGTGGAAATTTCTTCACCTGTGGAAGATGGTTGCTATTCGTCTATTCGAGCGAAAAAGCGAAGTTAATAAGATTAAATTTCCCATGAGCATATATTTCTCTGGTGCTACCAACCTTTGACTTTATCCAAAAATTTAATTTATATAAATCAATTTTATGAATAACTTGCTTTCTTTTTTATTAGTCTCTCTTTTTCTTACAATGATAGCTATTCCAAATTCCAATGCCCAATTAAAACACTTAAAAAATAAAATCGGCACTAAGAGAAATGACTTGACACCCAATAATCGTGCAGGTGTTTTAAAACTAATGAATGAAGAAGCACATTATGCCTTTAAGGATGCGGAAAAACAATTAAAACGATTGGAAAAAGCACTAAAAGATGGCAATGCCAAAAATGCTAGGCATCAAATGAGTTATGTTCGAAAAAATTTGGATATGATCATTGAAAAAGCACCTAAATTTTCTATACTTCCCGAGGAGAAAAGACATGACGCTTGTAAAAAACTATACGAAGAGACTTATGGGAAAATAGTAGAAGAAGTAGAGGAGGCTAAGACAGAACAAAAGGCAAAAAGAAAGCAAAATAAGAATTAATGTAAGGCTTCTAGGCCCAATAAAAAAGTAAAATTTCAGGAAAGTAATTCATGTTAGAAATTCAGCTAAAGAAAAAGTAGCCTAATCCATATTTTTAAGCCATATTAGCGAGTGAAGTTTGATAAAGTATAATCCCCAAAACTGTTCAAACTGAGCTTATCAACATTAGAGAGAATCAATAAGTTGTGTGCTTAAAACAGATGATTTGGGCCACTTTTTCTTTACTGGATGGATTATTTACCTTTGCTGAAAAAAGAAAATAATGCAGCACATTCAATATGGCTTTATTTTATCGTTCTTCCTTTTGCTAACTAATAATTTAGTAGCCCAAGAGGCGTATGTCCAAAAAATAATGGATAGTTTAGAAAAAGTAACGCTACCTGTTCAGAAAGCCAAATTACATAATGACTTAGGGTTTTATTTTGCGCAATTCGATTCCACTCAAGCGGCTGACCATACGCATGTTGCACTACAACTCGCTAAGAAACATCAACTAACTAAGGAAAAAGCGAGTGCTTATAAGAATTTGGGAGTTATAGAAGGGCATGCACAATACCAACAAGTTGCCATTAATTACTACGATACGGCTTATCAGATTTATACGTCTATTCGAGACACGGCAGGTATGATTGCTATATTGAATAATAGTGGTCGCCGTTATTGTTATGTTGGAGATTGTGAAACGGGGATAGGAAAATATCAATTGGCGGAAACTTGGTTGAAACCGGGGGAGGATTATAAATTATTAGCCCTCCGAACAAATCACGCTATTTGTTTGCAGGAATGTCGAGCTTTCGAACAATGTATTCAACTTTCCCGAAAATCCATCGGAGCAGCGGTTAAAACGAATAATTTATTTGTGCAATTGAGGTTCCATTTATTGATAGCTAATTCCCTTAATTCTTTAAATCAATCGGAAGAAGCACTGAAAGAATTTGCAAAAGCAGAAGCATTAGCTATACAAATGGAGAGTCCAGAAGCACAATCTGCTGTATTAAACGATAGAGGGGGCACTTTGGTAAAAATGGAATTATATGAAAAAGCTTATAGTGATTTTACAAAAAGTTTGGCTATAAATAAACAGTATCAATCATTACAAAATGACTTTCGTATCTATATCAATCTTGGAGAAGTTACTCAAAAATTAGGGGAACTAGACAAGAGTATTGCTTTTTATGAAATAGGGATAAAAGGTAGCGAACAAACTAGCGATAAAATCATTTTAGCGGATAGTTATGAGATGGCGGCGGCGACTTATAATTTGGCAGGAAAAGATAAAAAAGCTTATGCGTATATGCTGAAGGCAAAAAAAATAAGAGATTCTGTTTTTACCAATGAAATGCGTCAAAATCTTCAAGAAATTACAACCCGCTATGAAACCCAAAAAATTAAACAAGAGTTAGCTGCATCTAATTTAGCCATTGAAAAAGAACGCCACCAAAACAGACTCACATTGATTGCTAGTATAAGTTTATTATTACTGAGTGGTATTGGCTATTTTTTTTACAGAGGTAGGCAGCGACGATTAAGATTGGAAAACGAGAAACGAAAAATTGAGCTGGAATACGGCTTATTGAGAGCGCAAATGAACCCACATTTTGTATTTAATTCCCTAAACTCCATACAAGGCTATTTTGCAGACAATCAATTTGCCAAAGGCAATGAATTCTTGGGCAAATTTAGTCGATTAATCAGACGAGTTTTAGACCAATCCGTTGCGCCTGCCATCTTGTTAAGTGAAGAGTTAGAAACTTTAAAACTGTATTTAGATGTAGAAAAAATTCGATTAAAAGATAAGCTTTGCTATGACATTAAAATGGATAAGAATGTAGAGGCGGATTTGATAAGAGTACCTCCGCTCATTCTTCAGCCATTTGCAGAGAATGCGATTTGGCATGGTATTGCACCCAAAGAAAGTAAAGGAAAAATAAGTATTAAACTGCAAATGGATGAAGCGGACCAATTCTTAATGATTCAACTAGAAGATGATGGAGTTGGTTTGCAATCGGCTGGGAAACAGCACAAAATGTCCCATCAATCTAAAGGTATTCAAATCACTAAAGAGCGGCTAGGTAAACAGGGAAAGATTACTATTTTTGACAAAAAAGAAATAGGCCAAATGGGTGTTCAAATTAATCTAAAAATTCCAATAATAGACCATGATTAGAGCAGTTATCATAGACGATGAAAATAGCGCTCGAAATACGCTAAAAAGTTTGTTGCGAGCGACCAATGCGCAATTGGAAATTGTTGGTGAAGGAGACGATGTCACGATTGCTAAACAGTTGATAGAAAGCACCCAACCTGATTTAGTATTCCTAGATATTCAGCTTAAAACAGGGACTGGTTTTGATGTTTTACAAACTTTATCTAATTTTTCAGGCGATATTATTTTTGTTACCGCTTATGATAATTATG
>JAFMDF010000116.1 GCA_017857395.1 Bacteroidota bacterium
CTTTTTTTATTTTTGTCAAGTTTTTTTACCTAAAAAATTGCACGGACTATTGTAAGAGTAGACTTTGAAAGTATCTTTAATAAAATAGTGCCAGAAAATGAACCTTACTTGACACATACGCTGGAAGGTGCGGATGATATGCCTGCTCATATCAAATCTACCTTGGTTGGTTCGTCAATTTCTATTCCTATTAGCAATCATCGACTTAATTTAGGTACCTGGCAAGGCATTTATTTATGTGAATTTAGAAACTATGGAGGGAAGAGACAGTTAGTTGCTACAATTTACAGTTAATCAAGCAATCTCAGTGCGGTTTTTATCGTCTTTAATAGCTGTTATAACGGCGAATGAATTCGACGATATATTTTGGCATCAAATGGAAAGCTATTGCTGTTTTATATACAAAGACTCAAAGTTCTATTAATCAATTATTCGTAATAATGAAATACGCCCATTTTTTAATACTGCTTTTCTGTAGCTTTTCTCTGCTATCCATTGCACAGGAACAATTAGGATTACGGACAGAAAATTATTCAGGTATCAATAGCGTCTTCGCTAATCCTGCCAATAATTTAACGACCCCTTTTCAATGGGATGTGAATTTAGGAGCAGTTGGAGGGTTTGTTGATAATACTATTGGTGGCTATAGAGATGCAAGCGTGTCGGATGTTTTAAATAATGTAGATAGACTATTTTTAGCGACCGATTTCCCTAGTGACCAAGAATTTCCAGCAGATGCTACTGTTTTTGATTTTGCACCACTTGGTAAAGATAAATTTGCCTCGGCGGTAACGATAGTGACAGGCCCTGCGATAATGTTAAACTTTGAAAAGCATAGTTTTGGCGTTTTTACTAATTTTAGAGCAGTTGTAAGTGGGCATAAAATACCTGCGGTTTTAGGTTATTATGATTATGAAAGTATTCGACCGGGGGACAATTATAGTGTTTTTCCATCGAATGTAGGAGGGATGGCTTGGGGGGAAATAGGTATTAATTATTTGTACAAAGGAGAAGCGAATAATGGGCAAATTGGTATTGGTTTTAATCTAAAATACCTACAAGGTTTTGAATCTTTCTTTGTAAAAAATAACACCAATTTAAATATTACTAAGCTAGAAAGAGATGTCTTAAATTTTGAAAATGGCGCAAATATTAATGTTGGGTTTACGGCGACTAGTATAGATGAAGAAGCAGTTAATCTGCAGCAAAATGGAACAGGATTCGGTTTAGATATAGGATTGACCTTTGCTGCTTTAGATTATCAAGATGGAGCAGGTATTAAATTGGGGGTATCTATTTTAGATATTGGCAAAATTAAATTTACTAAAAATACAGAAGCACATACAATTGATATTGGTAATCCTTTCTCATTTGACCCGAAAAATTTAAGAGACGTCACTAATTTTAGAGACGGATTAGACCAATTGAATGAGGAGTTATTCGGTACTACGGGCGTTTCTTTAACAGGGGATACTTATGAAATGTGGTTGCCGAGTGCTTTTAGCTTACAAGCAGATTTGGCAATTCGAGAAAACATTTACGTCAATGCGACGGTAGTGCAGCGAATACCTATTGGAGAAATAAGTGTTGAAAGAGGAAATTTATTTGCCCTGACACCAAGATACGAAAGTCGCTGGGTGTCTGCTTTTTTGCCTGTTTCTGTTTATAACTGGCAACACTTTCAAGTTGGGGCGGCTGCAAGATTGGCTTTTCTTACTTTTGGTACAGAAAATTTAGGAAGTTTTTTTGGCAATAAGAGCTTGACAGGAACAGATTTTTATATGGCTATTAAAATAAACCCTTTTAGAATGGGCTGGAAAAATGGCGGTGGTGGTCGCAAGAGTAAAGCTGTACAATGTTATGAATTTTAAGACTCGGTTCACTTATTAGATACTTTAAAAGTAACCGATACGTTTTCTTTTAGAACAGGCATTTGACAAAGTAACAAATAACACAACTAAATTAATGAAGAAGATTTTAAGCCTACTCCTTTTCTTAAGTTCTACGCTATGTACTTTTTCTCAAATAGAAGGCATAGCATACAACGATGTCGTTTATGATGAAGGCATTCACGCCGTCAAGTTTCATGTAATGGACTTTCCATTAACCCAACCCATTATTGAATTAGGGGAAGACTCTTCCTTCATCGTGAGTTTTGATGATTTGAATGAACAAATCAGAGATATTTATTATACAATTATTCATTGTGATGCGAATTGGAATCCGTCGGATTTGAGCAATATGGAATACATTGACGGCTTTGATGAAGACCAATTAGATGAGTCTAATTTTTCGTCTAATACTTTGACCGAATTCACGCATTACGAATTTGAGTTGCCCAATGACAATATGACTTGGACAAAATCAGGTAATTATATACTGGTTGTTTATACAACAGACGGAGATAAATTGCCCCTTTTTACCCGTCGGTTTATGGTCGTAGAAACAAAATCAAAGATTGATATCGCATTAATGCGAGCTGCAAATGCTGATAAAGTCAAAACCCATCAAGAAATTGACTTTGTCGTGACCCCTTATAATTTAGGTGGCAGAGAACCTAGAAAAGAATTGAGAGCGGTCGTTATGCAAAATGGCAGATGGGATAATGCAGTCGTTGACATCCCACCATATTCGATTAATCGAGATAAAATAATTTTTGATTATCAAGATAAAGTTGTTTTTCCTGCGGGCAAAGAGTATCGCTTTTTGGATTTAAGAAGCTTTAGATTTAGAGGCGAAGGAATCGCCATGATTGAAGAATATACAGATGTTTATGAGGTAACTTTAAAACCAGATTTAGATTTAAGCCCTTATGCTTACCAATACTTTAGAGATATCAATGGCAATTTTACGATAGGAAATATTGATGAACGAAACGACCCTTTACGCACCGATTATGGTCTGGTTTTATTTTCTGTTACCAAACAAACGCCTTTCTATGATAAAGATGTTTATTTATTTGGACAATTAACTGACTGGCAAATCAAAGATAAATTCAAACTGGCTTATAGCGAAAAATTAGGATTATATGCTGGGGATGTTTTATTAAAACAAGGTTATTATAATTATACCTATGCTGTGGTAGATAAAAAGACGAAGGAAGTCGATGCGACTTATTTTGATGGCAATTGGTTTGAAACAGAAAACGATTATACCATTTTACTTTATTTTCGTCCTTTTGGCGCTCGCTATGACCAACTGGTGGGGCGGAAAACTTTTAAATCTTTAAGTATTAATTAAAACGAGTTGCGAGTTACGGGTTGCGAGTTGTATTCGATTAAATTCCTGAAATTAGGGTCAAATCGTATCTAACCCGCAACCCGTAATTCGCAACCCGCAACTCATTTTTCATGACCCGCTTCTGGCGATTACTACAATATGCTAAAAAATATAAAGGACTCATTGCTATGAGTATCTTTTGTAATGTCTTAACGGCATTATTTACCGTAGTGAGTGCGCCTGCCATTATTCCTTTTTTACAAATATTGTTTGGGGTCGAACAACCCATTTTAGAAGAGCCTGCTTTTGCTTGGACTTTAGATGGCATTAAAGACTATACGAATTACCAATTGAGTGCAATGATACAAGCGGGCGGGAAAGAAGGGGCTTTGGTCTATGTCTGTATTGGTATTATTTTGGTCTTCTTTTTGAAAAATGTATTCCGCTATTTAGCTGCTTTTTTTATGTCGCCTGTTCGGAATGGCATGGTTCGAGATATTCGGCAACAGCTATTTGAAAAGGTCGTAGATTTAGATTTAGGCTGGTTCTCAGAAAGACGAAAAGGAGATTTACTAGCCAGAGTGACGATAGATGTCCAAGAAGTAGAAATTAGTATTTTTAATGTCTTAGTGACTGTTTTTAGAGAACCATTGGTTATTATTGGCAGCCTAATATTTTTGTTATACGTCAGCCCTCAATTGACAATTTTTGTCTTTGGTTTGATGCTCTTTACGGGAATTATTATTGGCGGTATTGGTAAAACCTTAAAAAAGAAATCTTCTAAAGTACAAGAACGATTAGGCGATTTAGTGGCGATGTTGGATGAGAATTTATCTGGATTGCGGATTCTAAAAAGCTTTAATGCGCAGGCATCACAAGCCGCAAAGTTTCAAAAAGAGAATGATGGATATAGCGATTTATTGACCCGTTTATTGTGGCGAAGAGATTTATCTTCTCCATTATCCGAATTTTTGGGGGTTACGATGGTCGCTATTCTACTTTGGTACGGTTCTGCTTTAGTATTTTCTGGAGAATTGGCAGCCGAAACTTTTTTAGCTTTTTTATTCGCTTTTTTTAATGTGAGTCAACCAACAAAAGCTTTTTCTAACGCCTTTTATAATATTCAAAAAGGCATGGCGGCAGTAGATAGAATAGAAGAAATTTTAAGTGTTCAATCAACGATTAAAGAAATAGCGCAACCGAAACAAATTAGTCCCTTTAGTAAAGCCATTGATTTTCAAAATGTTACTTTTGGGTATGCAAACGAAGGACGGAAGGCAGTTGAGACTATTAATTTATCCATTCCAAAGGGAAAGATAATAGCAATGGTCGGCAGTTCTGGTTCGGGAAAAACGACTTTAATAGATTTGTTACTTCGATTTTACGATACAACGAGTGGCGCTATTTTAATTGATGGCATAAATATTAAAAACCTTCAATTGAGCAATTTGCGAAGTCTTTTTGGCGTAGTTTCTCAGGAACCTATTTTATTCAATGGTACTATTTTTAATAATATTACCTTTGGCTTACCGAATTGCTCCCAAACCGAAGTAGAAAAAGCTGCCAAAATTGCAAATGCACACGATTTTATCCTAGCAACAGAAAATGGATATGCGACCAATATTGGCGACGGCGGCAATAAATTAAGTGGTGGACAACGACAAAGATTAACGATTGCCCGAGCCATTTTAAGAAATCCACCCATTTTGATTTTAGACGAAGCAACTTCTGCCTTGGATTCTGCATCTGAGAAATTAGTACAAGATGCTTTAGAAAAAATCATGCAAAACCGAACAACGATTATTATTGCTCATCGACTTTCTACGATACAACATGCGGATGAAATCGTAGTTTTGAAAGATGGACAATTAATAGAAAGCGGAAATCACCAAAGTTTGTTGGAACAGAAAGGAGAATATCGGAAATTTGTACAGTTCCAAGTAGTAGGTGACTAGATATAAAGGTAACAAGGTTGAAAGGTATAAGGGTCTAAAGGTTTACTTCTACACTTTTAAATCTTACAGTATCCCTAAACCTTTGTACCTCTATACCTTTACACCTTTGTACCTCAATTTATTAAAATATGCACAGACTGCTACCCATTATCATTTTTTTATTAACCACTATCGCCCTAGTTGGACAGCCAATTATTAGCTCGGATGTCTTACCGAGAATTGGTGACACCATACTAATGGCGAGTGATAATTTGCCAGAAAATATTGCTATTTTAGGGGAAGGGCCCAATCAGTCTTGGGATATGATGCAATTACAATCTGCTTTTACCCAGAAGATAGCCATAAAAAAAGCTAAAGAAAAAGCTAAAGAAAATTTACCTTTTGCTCAGGAAGGGATGTTAATGCAAGAAATGAATGGCATTAATAATTTTTTCAAAAGTGATGGGCACAGTTTAAAACAATTAGGATCTATTGGTTTAGACCCAATGAATATGGGCGTACAAACGACCACTTATTATGATAAACCTTTAGAGACGTTTCATTTTCCTTTAAAATATGGAATGACTGCTGAGCAAGCAGGTCACTTTTCTTTTAAAGTCGCAGTAGAAGATTTGCCAAAAGCTGTTTTGTATACTTTGCCAATCACCCCAGATTCTGTGAGGTATAGATGTTCTCTGACCCAAAAGAAGGAAATTGATGGTTGGGGTACTTTGATTTTACCAGATAATACGTATGATGTTTTAAGAGAAAAAAATATAGAAGAACGAAGATATCGAGTGGATATTAAAGTGGGCAATTTGCCTTGGCAAGATATTACAGAAGGCGTTGATGACCCTAAAATGCAAGTCCCTCAAATTAGTCAATCCTACCATTTTTATAGTAATGAAACAACTTCTAAAGTAGCCGCTGCTTATATGAAACCGAATGGTGTAAACCCAGCAGTCGTTAATTATACCGTGTCTGATCCAAGTTCTACGATGCGAACTGCTAGTAATCGTCCAGATATTTATGCATATCCCAATCCAGCTATTAATGATGTTCGATTTGAATTTTCTAATTTAAAACCGTCTGAGTATTCTTTAAAAATCTATAATATTTTGGGAGTAGTCGTGATGGAGGAAAAGCATTCTTTAAATGGATTTAAAACCGTTAAATTAGATGTGTCTAAATTGCGAAAAGGGACTTATTTATATAGTTTATCGGATGCTAAGGGCAAGACGATTGCTACTCGGCGGTTGATGGTGATTCGGCCGTAAATATTCATAACATTGCTGAATTGTTAAATTGCTTTATCATTAGTCCGTTGTCTGGTAAATCAACAGCATGACAAGCAGTTTCTAGTATAAATCACACACCTAAGTTTTTTCTCTGTGAAACTCTGTGAAAACTTTGAGTAACTCTGTGAAACAACTACACTTGAAAAATTATTCCACAGAGGTACACCGAGAAAAGCACAGAGGTACACCAAGAAAAAGGTAAGCATATTTATTATACTAGAAACAGTAGTCCGTATGACCACTAAATAATTCCATAATTTCAGCAATGTTAGACCATAGCCCTTTTTTTCTTCAAAATATCTGCAAAAAGCCCTTCATTCAAAGCATTCATTGCTTCCACTTTATATTTAGAGTCTAACAAAATAGAAATATTGCTACGGCTTCCACCAGAAGAAATCATTCTCAATGGAATATCTTTTAAGGTATTAATGACTTTTGCTGCTATACCGGCTTCTGTCTGTTTGAATTCCCCTGCTACACAAATAATAGTTTGTCCTTTGTCTACTTCAACTGTGGCATAAGATTTTAATGCTTTAACGATTGCTTTCAGATTGGTCGTATCATCAATGGTCAAAGACACCGCTACTTCTGAAGTGGTTAACATATCAATAGATGTTTGATAGTTTTCAAAAACTTCAAAAATCTTTTTTAGAAAACCATAAGCATTTAACATCCTAGAGGACTTAATTCTAATAGCCGTAATTTCGTCTTTGGCAGCAATCGCCTTGACTCTTTGTGGAGTAGACGTCACAATTTCAGAAATAACCGTCCCTTTTGCTTGAGGTTCCATGGTATTCAATAATTTTACAGGAACGCCAGATTTTTGTGCAGGTAAAACACAAGAAGGGTGTAAAATTTTTGCTCCAAAATATGCGAGTTCCGCGGCCTCATCAAAAGATAATTCATGGATAGGGAACGTATCTTTGACCACTCTAGGATCAGTATTATGCATGCCATCAATGTCCGTCCAAATTTGAATTTCGGTTGCGGGTATAGCTCCGCCAATTAGGGTAGCCGTATAATCACTTCCTCCTCTCCTTAAGTTATCCACCTCCCCATCTTCATTCATGCAAATATATCCTTGCGTGATATATAGTTGATGTTTGCCCGTTTTGACTAAGGTTTTCCTCAGTTTTTTAGCAATAAATTTCAAGTCTGGTTCTCCATCGGTGATTTTCATAAATTCCAAAGCTGGAATTAACGCTGCATTTAAACCAATCTCTTGCACATAGTATAAAAATAAATGCGTAGAAATTAATTCGCCTTGTGCCAAAATAACTTTCGCATCTGCTTCACTAAACTTCTTGGATTTGAAAGAACACAATAAATCAAACTTCTCTTTAATTAAAGCAGTCGCTTTTTTAATAGAGCTATTTTTATCATACAAATTTTGGACAAATGGGTGATAGGTAGCTTCTAATTTATCAATTAACTCGTGAGCTGCTTTTTTACCTTCGTTTTTATACGCTGTATGTATTTCGACTAAGCTATTCGTTGTGCCTGAGACTGCTGATAAAACAACAATTTTTTCAACTCCGTCATTAATCAATTGGGCAATGTGCTGCATCCGTTCTGGCTTTCCGACCGACGTGCCTCCAAATTTTAATACTCGCATTTTAATTTTTAATTAATTAGATAATTGAATCACCTAATTTGGCTGGTTTGGTTTGGTACAAAACAAAAGACCCGAACTGTTAAGTAGCTCGGGTCTTTTGGCGTATTGATGATAATTATATAACAAATACAAAGAATCTCCCGAGGCTATGGTTGCTTCGTGCGTTTTGTTTTTTTGTATGTGCGCTTTTTTATCATCATGCCGCAAAGATAATTGTATTTTTGACAAACTCAAATTGAAAAGGAATCGTATTTAAGACTTTTTATAAAATAAGTAAATAAAAATTTCAATCTCAAAATCAACTTCAACCTCAATATTTACCCTCGTCTTTGAAGTTGAAATTAAAGAAAATTTAGTAATTTGCTACATTTTTTCTCTATTCTCTCATCTCTTCTCTCTCTTCTAAAAAAGATTGTTCAATGAAATATGAATGGCTACTTTTCGATTTAGATAATACTTTATTAAACTTTAACGTATCAGAACATTATGCTTTGGCGCAAGCATTACAAACTGTTGATGTTATTTTTAATGAATCGCATTTGAAAATTTATGAAAAAATAAATAGACAATGCTGGGAGGATTTTGAAACGGGAGAATTACCCCAAGCGGAAATAAATAACCTAAGATTCAGTCGTTTTTTAACTGCTTTAAATTTGCCAAATGAAGATGCTACTCAATTAGGTGATTATTATTTAGAGCAATTATCAGAAAAAGCAGTTTTTATGGAAGGAGGACAAGCATTACTAGAAGAACAGCATGAAAAATATCAATTAGGAATTATTACAAATGGTTTAAAACAAGTCCAAAGACCTAAATTGATAAAGAGTGGTCTGGTTGATTATTTTGAAATCATTGTCGTCTCAGATGAAATTGGCATTTCTAAACCACAACCAGCTATTTTTGAACATGCTTTTGAAAAGATGAATTTTCCTGCTAAAGAAAAAGTATTGATGATTGGGGATAGTTTACATTCAGATATTCAGGGCGGTATCAATTATGGGGTTGATACTTGTTGGTATAATTTTAAAGACAATGAAAATAATTCTCCGATCAAACCTACTTACGAGATTAATCATTTAGCAGCATTGAAAACTTTAGGAATAATCTAACGTTTTGGAAAACTATCTTTCCTTTGAGAAGGTTTGTAGAAAAAATAATGATTTCAAAAAAGGTTAGCCTATTTTCGTACGTATGATTCAACACAGACTTATTCAAATACTATTGATTCCATTTTCCTTGCTCTATGGCTTGGGAGTAGGTCTACGTAATTTTGCGTATAAATATAACTTACTAAAAGGGGTCGAATTTAATATCCCACTTATTTCGGTTGGTAATTTGACCATAGGTGGGGCAGGCAAAACGCCCCATATTGAATATTTAATTCAGTTATTAAAAGATTATATTAATGTAGCCACTTTGAGTCGAGGCTATGGTCGAAAAACCAAAGGCTTTTTATTGGTTAAACCAACGAATAGCGCAGAAGAAGTAGGAGATGAACCCTTACAATTCAAGCGAAAATTCCCAAACATCTTAGTTTCTGTTAGTGAAAATCGGACTTTTGCCATTCCTCAATTATTAATGGAGCAACCTGATTTGCAAGCAGTTTTATTAGATGATGCTTTCCAACATAGAAATATTGATCCAGGGTTAAATATTTTACTAACCGAATATCAATATCCTTATACCAAAGATTTTTTATTACCATCAGGCAGGCTAAGAGAATGGTCGTCCGCAGCGCAAAGAGCAGATATTATTATTGTCTCTAAATGTCCCAGCGAATTAAGTGATTGGAAGCGGCAAGAAATGATTGCGGAATTAGCGCCTTTGAATTATCAAAAAATATTTTTCTCCTATTATACTTACCTCAAACCATACTATATATTCAATACCATTTACCGCGCGCCACTCAATCCGGAATTAACCGTTTTATTAATAAGTGCGATTGCTCGGACAGAATATTTAGTAGAACATTTAGAAACGCAAGTAGACTCCGTTCGAGTTTTACAATATGAAGACCATCATTATTTTACCAATTATGATGTTTCTCATCTAAAAAGAAATTTTGACCAAATTGATAGTCCTAATAAAATAATTTTGACGACGGAGAAAGACGCTATGCGATTAGAATTGCACAAGGAATATTTATTGGAGCATAAATTACCCGTTTTTGTTTTACCAGCAGAAGTTGCTTTTCATGGAACGGATGGGGAACAATTTAATCAGACGGTACAACAGTTTTTGTTAAATTTTAGAGTGTAAACAAGCGATTCAAAGACGAAACAAAAATAGAAATCCTAATTATTGAGTTTTTGCTAGAAAAAAAATGTTTCACAAAGAATTAAAAATTTAACAAACCTCCATTTTCCGAATTCTCATAAAAGCCTACCTTTTATTAAATATTTTTCACACTCCCCCCCATTTTACCATTTTAATTGATTTGGTAGCCTTGTTTATTCTATTAAAAGGGTATAACTTTCGGATTTATAAGGGAATAGGTAATAGAAAAAGTTTAAATGAGTCTAGATTTTTAATAAAAAAAAAGATATTTTCATTAAAACTTAACCCTTAACTTGACAACACTTGCAGATTTTTTTTGACAAAGAATGTCTGGAAAAGCATTTACTTCAAAGATTCAAAAGAAGGTTAAGCTTAAGAAAGCATTGAGTTTAACTTTTGGAAACATTATTGGATGTTTATTATTTTAACGCTCAACTTGCGTGCGGTTAGTTGTGTAAAGTAATATACATTTAAGTGTAATTAATTCAACTTCGTTGAGCTTATATCAGATAAGCTTAACAATTACAATCACATCAATCTTAGGTAACTAAATAGAACATTTATTAAGAATATAAATGAAATAATTTAACTTACCAACACACCGAATCTAAGTGCCTGTTTCTGATGCAAAATCAGAACTATCTGTAAATCATAGGTTTAACGGATATAAATGCTAACTTCCGACAGGAAAAAGTCTCAAAAAATACACAAGATATCAATTGGTCTATTATCTTTGTACCAACTTCTGCACTATGCAACAAAAAAATATACAAAATCTGTGTTTCTAGCATAGAGTTTGTAATAACTTTAAATGTAATACGAAAGCGTATTACTGATTTAGTTTAAAGAGTATATGCTGTGTAAATTCCAGTATTACTCAACTATTCATAATGGGTCTCAATATTAGATGCTACAATCCAAAATTAATTTTTTAAACTTTTTAGCCCATAATGTTAATAGGTAAAACACAAGTATGGAAGTAACAACAACAAATTTATCCCCTCAGGCAAAGGCTGATTATGGTCTTGTCCTGCGCGCTATTGACGGTAACCAAAGAGCATACGCGAAATTAATGGACCGTTATCGCAATTCTATTTACCACATGATGTATAAGATGGTAAGTAATCGTGAAGATGCGGACGACTTGACATTAGAAGCTTTCGGAAAAGCCTTCAACAAGTTAGCAAGTTATACACCTCGGTACGCTTTTAGTACCTGGTTGTTTAAAATTGCGATTAACAACTGTATCGATTACATTCGTAAGAAAAGATTACATCTGCTTTCCATTGATGATCCAATCGAACCGGGAGGTGATCATGATTATTCCAGTAACCTCAAGGCAAGTTCTTTAGACCCCGAAGAAAAATTTATTCGGGCGCAGAGAGTAAAGTTAATGCGAGACATTTTACAAAAGCTCAATTTGAAGTATCGTTTGATGATTGAATTGCGCTTTTTTGAAGAGCTAAGCTATGACGAAATTGCTAAGGAATTAGATATTCCTTTAGGTACAGTGAAAGCACAATTATTTAGAGCAAAAGAAATTCTATATAATTACCTTCAGCAGCCTGGAGCAAGTGCTTATCTAGAATCAACTAAAAGACGGGTTCGTAGAAAAGCAGCGATGGCTAATTAAACTCGCTTCAAGCTACTCTAATGATGAATTTATTTTCACCAATAACCTCCAAGTCTGGTAACAGGCTTGGAGGTTTGTTGTTTTATCCTTTGAGAAAAGAGAATAGAGCGCATTCCATTGAGAGAATAGAGGTAATCTACGCTCTATTCTAAATAGGCGCTTATGCCAATTTTAAGACAAACAAATTGTCTATAAATTTCAATAGCAAAAAATCTGCTAAATGAGGTTTAAAATGAAACACTTATTTAGGGCTTTAATCATTATCAGTATGAAAATTCTAATGGTTTGTTTAGGTAATATCTGCCGTTCTCCTCTAGCAGAAGGCATTTTATTAGAAAAAATTAAAGAAAGGAATTTATCATGGGAAGTTGATTCTGCGGGAACAAGCGGCTGGCATCAGGGAGAGTTACCTGATACTCGTTCCATCGCAGTTGCAAAGGCGCATGGTATAGATTTAACTTACCAACGTTCTCGACAATTTAAAATGGTAGACTTTGAGGAGTTTGATTTAATCTTAGCAATGGACAGTTCTAATTATTCAAACATTGCAAGGTTAGCGACTACCGAAAGACAAAAAGACAAGATAAAACTAATTTTAAATTACACCTACCCTAATGAAAATAGAGCAGTGCCTGACCCTTATTATGAAGGCGGATTTGAAAAAATCTATCAAATGTTGGATACTGCTTGCGAAAAAATCATTGAATTACATATTTAAAAATAAAAATATTTACAGATTTATTTTAAGACCGTTCGCCTTCTCTATTTTATGAGTTTTAAAAATATCTTTTCTTTAAATATTTGAACAGCTATTTAAGCATAGGGGATTATGTTAAAAAAAAAGAGAGAGAACTGTTTATTAACTCTAGCTAATTAATTGGCAATCAGTAGATTAATTTGCAGTTAAGTAAAGCGAGCTAAAAATATTAAAAACACTAAAAAATTTAATTTTAAGACTTTTTTAAGGTTTTTTTTCAAAAAGTGTACCCCTTTCAAAAAGATGTCCGTCTCAATCACATAGTTATACTATAAAATTCAACACGTCCAACACATAACAAGTCCACATACCCCTTCGATTAGAGTAAAAAAACTTGTACTTGTTTATTACCTTTGCGTAAAATAGTACAAACGAAATTCATTTGGAGAAGTCATTACATAAGATAAAAATATCGGATGAAGAGCTCATTCGGCATTACCTAGAGACTCAAAATTCGAAGTATTTCGAGCAACTTTATGGAAAATATTCCACTAAGGTATTCAGTAAGTGTATCTCTTTGTTAAAAGATGAAGGTAGAGCACAAGATGCCACACAGGATATTTTTCTAAAGATTTTTCTAAACCTTTCTAAGTTTGGCGGTAAATCTAAGTTTTCAACTTGGATTTATTCCATTACCTATAACTATTGTATAGACCTTATTAGAAAGAAGAAAAAGAGTGGAAATATTTTTTCTGATGAAATTGAGCGTGCACCCGACCTCGCAGAGGAAGTGCCTGATAGTGCATTATTAGAGATGGAAGTCAAAAAACTGAAGATAGTTTTAGATATTATTCCAGTTGGAGATAAAGCCGTGCTATTAATGAAATATCAAGATGATATGTCTATCAGAGAAATTTCGGAGACGTTGAATAAATCAGAGAGTGCCATCAAAATGAAGCTCAAACGTGCCAAACATAAAGCTCAAAAAGTTTACGAAGATAAATTTAAACAAAACCAACTATAAATTGAATAGAAATTTATATGAACCATAGCGTTTTCTAAAATCGATTATCATGAATAATTTCCAAAGACTAGAAGAAGAAGAAATGGACAGTTTACCCCAATTGCCTTTAGGTATAGGACATCATGTTCACAATAGCTTAGACAACATGAGAACCATGGGTAGCATGCTTGACTTATATTTGACAAAGATTGTGAGTGTTTTTGTAATGATGGCTGGTGGCAAATCAGAACGCCCCAATAATGGTTTTTCTCCAGGTGGCAGCCATGGAACACCAACAGATCCTCAGGGTGATGTTCCCGGTGGACCAACTAAACGTTAAAAATCACCCCAAATTTAAAAAGACTCTAGAACTAGAACCAACATCATACTATAAATAAATGGAACTTTTAGAAGATATCCTTAGACAACTTCGGGAGTTTGCTCCTAATTTAATTTTTGCGTTAGCTATCCTAATTGTAGGTTGGATAATAGCTAAACTGATTGCGAGTATTATCAAGCGGATTTTAAAAGCAATAAAAATTGATGACTTAGCAGATAAGTTAAACGATATTGACCTTGTTCGGCAAGCCAATATGAAGATTTTGCCAAGCAAGATCATTAGTAAAATTGTTTATTATGTTTTTATGCTGATTACATTTATCGTGGCTACGGATAAATTAGGGGTAGAAGCAGTTACCAATTTACTAACTGATTTTATCGGTTACCTACCTCGTTTATTTACTGGAGTTATCTTTTTTATTATTGGTTTACTAATTGCTGATGCTATTCGAGGAGTCGTTTTAACGGCTTGTCAATCATTAGGCATTCCTTCAGCTAAGATAATTGCAAATGTAGTTTTCTATTTTATCTTTCTATCCGTTACCATGAGTGCTTTAGACCAAGCAGGTATACAAACTGACTTTATCAAGTCTAACTTGATGATTATTATTGCTGGTGTTGTTGGTGCTTTTGCTTTTGGGTATGGATTAGCTTCTAAAGGGATGATGTCGAATCTATTAGCTTCCTTTTACGCTAAAGGTAAGTTTATCATAGGAGATACTATTACTGTTGATGGTGTCAAAGGCCAAATAGTGGCAATTGACAATACTTCTTTCAGCATTCAGACAGAAACTTCAAAAATGGTTTATCCATTGAGTAAGTTGACAGAGAAGGGAATTGAGGTTCATTAATCACAGAGTAACAGCATAAATTGTTCAAAAGAATAAGAATGAGAACTAATATACAATATACACATTATTAATTTTAAAATATATTAATTATTACCTAACAGCATATTAATCGGTTTTTTATAATAATAAAACACATTTATTACTTATTTACTTAGAATAGATAATTCTACTGTTAGCGACTTAGTCTAACAAATAGTAGCATTAAAATTATATGCGCTATTCTACCTATTTTCAAAATTTAAAAATCAAAAAATGAGAAAGTTTTTATCTTTTACACTATTTGTATTTTTTGCTGTTGCTAGTTTACAAGCACAAAGTCTAGAAGAATTGAAAGCAAAAAAAGCTGATTTAGAAGCCAAACAAGCAGCCGAACAAGCAAAAGCAGATGCCTTTAAAGGAGAACTTGGAGATTTGGCTAAACAAATCGAAGTTTTATCAGGCTGGGATACGGGTTTAAAAGGTTTAGTAGGTTTAAACTTAGGTGGCTCTAATAACTGGGTAGCTAATGCTAATAGAAATAGTTCTTTTTCTGCTTTAAATATTGGGGTGAATGCACACGCTAATATTATCAAAGAGAAATTTTTCTGGAGAAATACTCTAGTATCTAATATTGGATGGCAAGGATTAGATAATAATACAGACGATAAGAGTAGTGGTACTGGTTTTTTAAATGATAGAAACGTAGATGCCTTGATTGGTTCTTCTCTATATGGATATAGATTAAATCAAGATATTGCAATTTCTGCTTTAGGTGATTTGAATACTTCTGTTTTTAGTTTCTTGAAGCCGGGTACTTTTGATATAAGTGCGGGAGCTACGATTACTCCTCATAAAGTACCTAATTTAGTAATCATCATTCACCCATTAGCTTATCACTTCGCTTTTTCTGCTTTGGATGGTGTTAAGAGTCAAAGTGCGCCTGGAGCAAAACTTAAAGCAACTTATTCCTTTAATTTAACTGATGGTATTACTTGGTCTACTAATTTAGGCGCATTTATGCCTTATAGTAATGAGCAATTCCCAATCCAATACAACGAATACAATCCTACAACGGATATGGATGAATTAATTTCTGCGGAAGAAGGTTTATTTGAATATACTTGGATTAATACCATTAATGTAGCTGATGTATGGAAAGGAATCGGTATTGGTTTAACTTTCGGAATGAGAGGAGCTAAATTTGAATTCCCTGATATTCAGACTTATAATGCGATTGGTTTCACTTATGGATTCTAAACATAAGGATTTAAGGTAAGAAGGATTTAGAGATTTGTTTAATCAATAACTCCTGATTTTTATTCAAACCTTTTATCTACTAAAAATAAAAAAGCCTCCGCTTATTAATTTAAGCGGAGGCTTTTTTTATTTAAAGAAACGTTCTAAAACCATTTATTTCCTTCAGACTTATCTCTTATCTTCTTCCTATGCATCTACATTTGCATAATGTGCATTATCTTCAATGAATTTCCTTCTTGGCGGAACTTCATCTCCCATTAACATAGAAAATACTCTATCGACTTCAATAGCATCATCAATCGTTACTTGACGTAAAATTCTAGTTTCTGGATCCATTGTTGTATCCCATAATTGGTCCGCATTCATCTCTCCTAACCCCTTATAACGTTGAATCTTTACAGAAGCATCGTTTTCTCCTTTCCCCAAACTGCTTACTGCTTGTGCTCGTTCATCTTCATCCCAGCAATAAACAGAGTTTTTACCTTTCTTGACCAAGTATAAAGGAGGAGTGGCGATATAAATAAATCCTTGATCCACTAATGGGCGCATATAGCGGAAGAAGAAGGTTAAAATCAAAGTTACAATATGACTACCATCGACGTCGGCATCACACATGATGACTACCTTATGATAACGTAATTTATCTATGTTCAAAGTACGTACTCCATGCTCTCCTTCTTCAATACGTACCCCTAAAGCGGTAAACATATTCTTAATTTCCTCATTATCATATATCCTATGCTCTAATGCTTTTTCTACATTTAGAATTTTACCTCTTAACGGTAAAATAGCTTGGAAGACTCTATCTCTTCCTTGCTTCGCTGTTCCACCTGCTGAATCTCCCTCTACTAAGAAAATTTCAGATTCTACAGGATCTTTAGAAGAACAATCGGATAATTTACCAGGCAAACCACCACCCGTTAGTACATTCTTACGCTGTACCATTTCTCTAGCCTTTCGAGCAGCATGTCGAGCTGTAGCAGCTATAATGACCTTCTCAACAATTCTTTTAGAATCTTTAGGGTTTTCCTCTAAGTAATGTTTAATCGCATCTCCTACACATTGAGAAACAATTGCAGTTACTTCTGAGTTTCCTAATTCTCCTTTAGTTTGTCCTTTAAATTGTGGCTCAGGAACTTTAACAGAAACGACCGCCGTTAAACCTTCTCGGAAATCTTCTCCTGATATGCTAAATTTTATTTTTTTGAAAAAACCATTATCTTCTCCATATTGCTTGAAGACTCGATTTACCGCTCTTCTAAAACCGTTAACGTGAGTTCCACCTTCTCTTGTGTTAATATTATTTACAAAAGAAAAAAGGCTTTCAGAATAAGAAGTATTATAATTCATCGCTACTTCTACTTCTACACCATCTTTTTTAGCGGTAACATGAATAGGTGAAGCAATTAAAGAGGTGCGAGCTTCATCTAAGAATTGAACGAACTCTACTAACCCCCCTTCTGAATGGAAAGTTTCTGTTTTAAAATTACCTTCCTCATCTTTTTCTCGCTCATCCGTTAAGGTCAAGGTCAAGCCTTTATTCAAGTAAGACAACTCTTTCATCCTACCCACTAACACATCATATTTGTAGACAGTAGCCTCCAATATTTCAGGATCAGGTTTGAACGTTATAAAAGTACCTCTAATATCCGTCGTCCCTTTCTTTTCTACTGCAGTTGTAGGAATACCTTTACTATATTCTTGTTCATAAATTTGTCCTTCTCTATGAACTTGTGCTTTTAAATGTATAGACAAAGCATTCACACAAGAAACCCCCACACCGTGCAGACCACCAGATACTTTATAGGTATCTTTATCAAACTTACCCCCTGCGTGCAAAACCGTCATTACAACCTCTAATGCCGACTTCTGCAACTTGGCGTGCATCCCTACAGGAATACCTCGTCCATTATCTTGCACAGTAACAGAATTATCTGGATGAATGGTTGTATGAATGGTATCACAATGTCCAGCTAAATGTTCATCAATAGAGTTATCAATAACCTCCCAAACTAAGTGATGGAGTCCTTTTGTATCGGTACTACCGATATACATACCAGGTCTTTTTCTTACAGCTTCTAAGCCTTCGAGTGCCTGAATATTATCTGCTCCATAGTCGCCCCTATTAGCGGGCTTATTTTTATTTTCGTCTTTTTCTGCCATTCTGCAAAAGTACAATTTTTTACCTCTTTTCACAAGAAAAACACCGTTAAACAACACCTAAAAAAGTCACTAAAAGACAATTTTTATTTTTAAATATTTTTGCTGTAAATGCTTATAGGTTAATAAGATTCATTATTAACATAAAATACTGACTATCAGTTATTTACAACTAATTTATTTTTTTAATAAATCTCCCAATTAAAATGTGCTAAAATAATGTGAATAACAATTAGACTGTAAGAGGCAAAAAATCAATGCAACCTTCCCTGTTTTAAGTACTCCTTTTAGCAATAATGTGTACTTTTGACCAAAAAAATGAAATTGCCTTCTCCTATAAAAGTCATTGATTTAGCCACACAATTAGCTGCAACTAAAATTATAGGTAATCAAGCTTTTGAAATTACAGGAATTAATGAAATTCACAAAGTCGTTACAGGGGATTTAACTTTTGTAGATATTGAAAAATATTACCAAAAAGCATTAACCTCATCGGCTAGTGTTATCCTAATTAATAAGGAAGTCGAACCGCCAATTGGCAAGACACTAATAGTATTAGCCGAACCTTTTGAAGCCTATAATAAATTAGTTCGAAAATATCGCCCTTTTCACCCTTTAAATGCGCTAATTAGCGAAACAAGCTTTGTTCATCCTTCCAGTATTCTAGAACCCAATGTAATCCTTGGTAATCATGTAAAAATCGGCAAAAATTGCTACATCCAATCCAATGTCACTATCAGAGACTATAGCATTATTGGCAATAATGTCACCATCGAATCTGGTTCAATTATTGGCGCTGATGCTTTTTATTATAAACCGACTGAAAAAAGCTATAAAAAATGGCGGTCTGGCGGTCGAATTATTATTCAAGATCATGTGGAAATAGGTGCGGGCTGTACAATCTGTAAAGGCGTTTCTGGGGACACTATTATTGGAGCAGGTACTAAAATAGATTGCCAAGTGCATATTGGTCATGGGGTCGTTATTGGTGAAAATTGTCTAATGGCAGCCCAAGTCGGTATCGGAGGTAAAACGATTATTGGGAACAATGTAATTCTATATGGTCAAGTAGGCGTATCGGCTCGATTAAAAATAGGAGATAACGTGACTGTTTTAGCAAAATCTGGTGTCACCAAAAATTTAAAAGCTGATTATAATTACTTTGGCTACCCTGCGGGCGAAGTCAAGCGGATGTATAAGGAATTAGCAGCCTTACGGTCGCTGCCAGATTTATTGAAAAAATGGTATAAGGACAAGGATTGAAGGAGGAAAGGATTGCCTGTCTACCGACCGACAGGTAGAAAGGCTTGAAGAATGTTCAACCTTTAATCTACTGCTTTATTTCTATAGAAAACTTCTATTCATCTAACAAACAAGATAATTGGAGGATTTAGTTTTACTTTTGTTTGGTTGGGAAAAATGAAAGATAAATGGTCAAATTTTGGAAAAAGAACTATTTGCAGGTCCAATAATTAACGAATTCATCGTTCATCATTTATAGTTCATCATTCCTTAAACTTTCTTTTTTGATAACTTTAAACGCTTCCTCAAGCAACTGCTTGGCGCTACAGTACGATACAAAATGAATTTACTAGAAAATATAAACCAAGCCCTAAGTTCAGTAAGAGCCAATAAATTAAGAGCGACTTTAACCTTAATGATTATCGCTTTTGGTATCATGGCTTTAGTGGGTATTTTGACGGCTATTGATAGCATCATTTTTTCTATGAGTGATAGTTTTTCAGGCTTAGGAGCTAATTCCTTCAAAGTTGTTCCTAAAAGAGAAACGGTTAAGGGGAATAGAGGAGGCCGCCGTTCGAGAAGAGGCGAACCGATTACGTTTAAACAAGCAATGGAGTTTAAAGAGAAATTTGATTACGGAGCAACCATAACTATTGCAGCAAGAGGCACCTCTTTAGCCGAAATAAAATATGGCGATAAAAAAACCAATCCTAATGTTACCTTAAGTGGTATTGATGAAAATGGGATAGACATTAATGATTATGAAATAGAATTTGGCAGAAATTTTACTAAAACGGAAGTGGATAATGGTAATAGAAAAGCCATATTAGGTTCGGAAATGGTTGATGTTCTTTTTAATAAAAACGGAGCAAATGCTATTGGTAAAATTATTTCTGTTGGGAACGCCAAGTATAAGGTAGTTGGTGTCTTAAAGTCGGAAGGTTCTAGTATGGGATCTAGTAGTGATAAAGCGGTTTATGTCCCAATATTAAACGTCAAACGACAATATGGCACTCGTAGGACTAATTATGGGGTTACGGTTGCCGTAAAAAATGCAGCCTATTTGGATGATGCCTCTTCTTCTGCTATCGGTCTATTTAGAAATATTAGAGGTTTAAAACTAGCACAAGAAAACGATTTTGAAATACGGCAAAGCGATGGCATTGTAGAGATTCTTAAAGAAAATACGGTAATGCTTCGAGGGGCAACTATTGCCATCGGTATGGTTACCTTACTTGGTGCTGCTATTGGTTTAATGAATATTATGTTGGTTTCTGTGACCGAAAGAACTAGAGAAATTGGTGTTTGTAAGGCATTAGGCGCTACTCGACAAAATATCCTTATTCAGTTTTTAACAGAAGCAGTTGTTATTTGCCAAATGGGCGGAATTGTTGGTATTATTCTAGGTATTTTAATGGGCAACTTAGTAACAATTATGATTGGCGGTAATTTCTTAGTGCCTTGGGCATGGATATTTTTAGGCTTTACGATTTGTATGATTGTTGGATTGGCATCGGGCATATATCCTGCGCTGAAGGCTTCTCGATTGGATCCTATTGAGTCTTTGAGGTATGAATAAACCAATAGCTTAGGCATTCCTACCTGAATAGTAATAATCGATAAAAATTTTTAGGAAAATTAAAATTCAAAACTTAAATAAAAACAGCCCGAAAGACATATCTTTCGGGCTGTTTTAGTTTTCATCAACACTTCTCATTGTACAGTAGGTTGCGAGTTAAACCAACTATACAATCGCTAACCTAAAACTCGCAGTAAAATAA
Organism: Bacteroidota bacterium; assembly: GCA_017857395.1. GTDB lineage: Bacteria > Bacteroidota > Bacteroidia > Chitinophagales > Saprospiraceae > JAFMDF01. The sequence continues at coordinate 21,286 of JAFMDF010000116.1, forward strand.
TTAAAAATCATGACTCGTACTTGGTGGAAAGAAAGCGTTATTTACCAAATTTATCCACGTAGCTTTAAAGACAGTAATGGCGATGGTATTGGTGATTTAGGAGGCATTATTGAAAAATTGGATTACCTAAAAAAACTAGGCGTAGATGTGCTTTGGTTAAGTCCTATTTTTAAATCTCCGAATGATGATAATGGCTATGATGTGAGTGATTATTGCGACATTATGGACGAGTTTGGAACGATGACAGATTTCGATAATTTATTGGCAGGCGCTCATGCAAGAGATTTAAAAATAGTGTTAGACTTAGTACCAAATCACAGTTCTGATGAACACCGTTGGTTTCAGGAGTCCCGAAAATCAACAAACAATCCTTATCGAGATTATTACTTTTGGGAGAAAGAACCGCCAAGTAATTGGACGTCTTTTTTTAGTGGTTCTGCTTGGACAAAAGATGACTTGACGGATGAGTATTACCTCCATTTATTTTCTAAAAAACAACCAGATTTAAATTGGGAAAACCCTAAAGTCCGTCAAGAAATATATAATGTGATGGACTTCTGGTTTAAAAAAGGTGTAGATGGTTTCCGAATTGATGTCCTGCCTTTTATCTCGAAACGACTGGATTTTCCAAATATTGACCCTAATAACTTTGAAAAAGCAATTGTAGAAGTTTATGCCAATGGCCCAAGGTTACATGAATATTTGCAAGAAATGAATCGGGAAGTTAGCTCGAAATACGACATTATGACGATGGGCGAAGGCATCGGTGTCAAACCACAGAATGCTTTGGATTATGTAGGCGAAGACCGAGCGGAATTAAATATGCTCTACCATTTTGACCATACAACCATCAATTATGGACAAGGTGGAAAATATGACCCAGTTGATTGGAAACTCAGCACTTTTAAACAAATTTTTACCGACTGGCATCACGCGATTGGCGAAAAAGGTTGGATTAATATTTTCTTAGATAATCACGATTTTCCAAGAATGGTTTCTCGGTATGGAAATGATACCGTCTATCGAAAAGAATCAGCTAAATTACTAGCCACTTTATTGCTGACTATGCGAGGTAGTCCTTGTATTTATCAAGGTAGTGAAATAGGCATGACCAATGTTACCTTTGATACGCTAGAAGCGTATGATGATGTAGAAGTGGTAAATTTGCACGCAGCATGGAAAGCAGCAGGAAAAGATACGACTCCTTTGCTAAAAGCGGTACAGCAACAAGGTCGAGATAATGCCAGAACGCCTATCCAATGGAGTGATGCCGAACATGGAGGCTTTACGGATGGACAACCTTGGTTAACGATTAATCCAAATTACAAAGAAATAAATGCCGAAGAAGCTTTAATAGATACGAATTCTGTTTTCTATTTTTATCAAAAAATGCTAAGCTATCGAAAGGAAAATACAACCTTAATTTATGGCGACTATCAATTATTAGCGGCGGAATCTGAAGCAGTTTATGCTTACAGGAGGTGGGATGAAGGCGGAGATTTTTTAGTGATTTTGAATTTTTCTGATAAAGAACTTAGTATTCGTAATTTTGTAAATACCGATACTTACCGATTGATTCACGCTAATTACACTAATCGAAGTGTCTTTTTACGACCTTGGGAAGCTAGGATTTATCGAAAATAATTTCGTAAGACCTTGGAGCGTTTTTCAGACCTCCAAGCGTCTAAAAGATATCATTGACAGACGCTTGGAGGTCTGAAAAACGCTCCAAGGTCTAAGTTTACTCCGAAATAGAAATCATCCCGATCTTACTCCGATTGGCTTTCCAAAGATTATAATCTTGGTTATTAATAATGCCATTACCATCTACATCAGCAGGTAAATAGACATTGACCGCAGAACTATTTTGTTTCCAAAGGTTATAATCTTGACTATTGATCACTCCATTACCATCAAAATCACCCGCACTCATCATGAAGACATTCTCTCTCGCTTTTAATTGGACCGATCCCATAGCAGCTGATTCGGTACTAGTAAAATCATACAGCATAGGATTTTCGCTGAAAGGATGAGCTATCTGACTAATAATCGGCAAATGACTTCTATGAAATACAGCGATATAATAAGCTCCCTCTGGTAAATTATCAAAAGCAAGGAACTCCTCACCTGCTGTATCTATGACTAACCCATCTTTTCTAATTAATAAAGCTTTGGTTTCCAAAACATGAGTCATATCTGCGCTATCTCGTACTTGTAACAAAACCCAATCTACAACATCAACAGGAAGTGTTGTGATAGCTTCTACACCTGAATAGGAAAAAGGTGCAGTACTAAAGGGCTGTTGCATCGGTAATAAACCGTCATCTACAAGATTCGTTTTCATAATTTGTTGGGCAGCATTAAAATTACCTTCTAAAAATAACTTCACTTTAGTACCAACAGACGTCGCAACTTCTTGTGCAGAGCAATCCATTTCTAATTGCTCCATGGGCTCATATCTGCTAATACAATTAGCTTGGGTGCTATAGGACATTTTGTGTAATCCTGCTGCTATTTCTTGATTACTTAAATTCTTTTTAGCTTCTCCATTGGTTACTGCATAATGCATGACATGGGCTGTTCCAATGATATGTCCAAGCCCGTGAGCATGACCTAATTCATGCAAGGCAATATTTTCAAAGTCGAATTGTAAACTGCTGGGATTACCTGCTGAAAAATTCCAACTAAGACCTGTGGACATGCGACTATTAGGGATAAATTGAATGTCGAACTCCTTTAAAAACCATAAGGTGTTTTCCTGACTACAAGAGCTATTACCAACTGATTTAAAGCGAGAAGTCGCTATACCTAATACACCAGCAGGTAAAAAAGTACTATACTGAACGACACATATTCCATCATTGGCAAAAGAAGTGGTCGTACCTGTTTTATCTAATTGAAAATTGATGCCTGTTTGACATTGCCATTTAGCTAAGGCACGTTCAAAACTACCTACTGCTTGATTATCTTGAAAAAAGCCTTCGGTAGTATTGAGTTGCAGGGTATAACCTCCGTTTTCATTATTATTTAAAAATTGTACTTTTTGTCGAGTATGATTATCGTAGCCCCGATAAGTACTAAAAACTGGATTAACTGCCCATTCAATAGTAATTGCAGTACTGCCAACTAGACTGCCATTCTGGTGATAGACTTCTACTGTCCCCGTTCCCGCTTTGGCAGGAATTTTTAATCGAATTTCTGAATCTGTCCAATAAATCAAATCTGTTTCATAATTAGAACTAACGAAACCTGTGCTGCCTGTATTGGCATCAGAAAACTGTACTGTTCCAGGGCTGTTACCAAAACCATTGCCAGTAATAATCAAATCTTCGTTTTCAGTTACAGTGCCTGCATGATAATGACTTACCCTTTGTCCCAACCCATTTTTTAAAGCAATGCTAATTCTTGATTGAATAACTGTTGGTGTGGTTTCTTTTTCAAAAATGAAGGCGTTCCCGTCTGGTCGTTTAGCTATAAATTGAGTTAGCGTTGCTATTTTTTTAAGTAAACGATTGACTGGTTTTGGTGCTTTGTCGAAATAATCTACATAGTTACCAAGCTGTAAAGGCAAAATTCCTTGGATATAACTATAGGCATAGAATCGAGGTATTTGACTACGATTTGCTTGACTATTAGTGTTAGCAACAATCAAAGGGGCATCTTCTAAAAAGAAAAAGTAGGCTTTATGTAGTTGGAGTTCAATACTAGGATAAACGATTTGCGCCTCATCTTCGATTACACCACCCAACGTAATAATTTCCACAAAATGTTGGTTGCTAGATTTCTTTAAGTATGCAGTAATATCTAAAAGATGTGCCGTATAGATATTTTGTTTTTGCTCATCCCAAAAAGAATATTGTTGGACAACTTCCCCTATCGCTACTTGTTTGGATTTTTCAATCCTTTGATCAATAGAAATAGGGTAAATTGTTGCATACGAAAATACTGCAAACAGGAATAGAAAGAAAAGTGTAGTGATTAATTTTGGATAAAAAGTATGCATTTTGTTCGGGCTTACTTATAATAGAAATAGCGTAAAAACTGGATAGTCCAGTTTTACAAATAATAAATCAGCCTTTTCTCTCGAATGTAATTTACAGGAATAAACAAGAATAGTTAGAACTACCTTTGATTCAAACAAATTAAAATTTCATTAAATTTATACCTTTAGAACTCTATGTGGATAGTTATAAATAGTAAACACTATTTATTTTTTGTGTAGGAATCACTTTACCAGATTTATGCCTTTTAGAAAAACTCTATGGATAGGAAAATTGAGGAATAACT
>JAFMDF010000484.1 GCA_017857395.1 Bacteroidota bacterium
ATACACAGTATTATATTTTACAAATTATTCTATGACTACTTATCGCTTTTTGGTTTAATTCAAACCAAAAGAATAGTAGATTTTTTGCTTTAGTCCAAAAAAAATAAGGGTTTATTATGCAATTAGGACAGGTTTTATATATGGAGGGGCAGGTCGCAGCAACAGATGATGTAGTAGCAGTTTTGGAAGATTTGAATTGTGCTATTATTATGGTAGATAGCGTTAGCAAAGCAAAAGGGTTGTTAGGGCAACGAGCTATAGATTTAGTGTTATTGAATATAGAACAGCATAATCATTCAAATTTACTAGAATTTGTTTATGAACTTAAAGCGGTAAGCTTGCCTGTCATTTTTTTAGCTTTTGATCAAGACAGAGAACTCTATGAACAAGCTAAACGAGCTGATATACTGGCTTACCTTGTTTCTCCGATAGATATGCTAATGTTAAGAAGTATTGTAGAATATAATCTGAAAAAAGAACCAGCTTTATCTCAGAATGAGGAAGGGCGGCTAAAGAGTAAACATTTAGAGGGTGTCTTATTTATCAAAGTTAATCAGTTATTACAGAAAGTGAAAATTGCGAATATTACACATATTCGTTCAGAAGGTAATTATTGTATGATTTTTACACCTGAAAAAAAATATGCTATCAAAATATCAATGATTCGTTTATATCACAGCCTTTTAGGTAAAGGGTTTATACAAGCTCATAAGAGCTTTTTGGTTCAATTAAATAAAATTGATAATATAGATATTTCAAGCAATGAAGTATTTATAGGCGAGCTTAGAATTCCACTTGGAAGGAAATATAAACAAGAATTATTGGCCTACCTTAATTTATTATAATTATATTAAATTTGTATGTGTAAAAAAATAATAATCAACAATATAGCTAATTGATTTGTTTTTTTTACTATATGTAGTATTTGTTTGGTAAAAACCTCTTTTGCTTAACAATTATTCTAAACCTTGATTGTAACGCCTAATTCCGTTACTTTTGTATCCGACCTACAAAATTATCAATGGATAGTTTGATATTAAACTTTATTTTTAATACGCCCATCTATATATCCATAAATAAACAGTAAACAACAACAAAAAGAGACAATTAAATATGTAGCCTTAGTTATATATTAGATGGTCGTTGTGATGGGTATTTTAGAGGTAAGTGTTAGCATTAATTTTTAAAGGAATCTAATTCTATTTGTTTATTCAAAAAAGAAGTAATTTTGTATGTAGACGTTAAAAAAAGATATACAAAACCCCGAAGGCTAGATTTTTTCTACTGTCTATACAAATAAACTCAAAAAAGGATTTTACATGAGACAACTTAAGATTACTAAGTCTATTACTAATCGGGAGAGCCAATCTTTAGAGAAGTATTTACAAGAAATCGGAAAAGTTGATTTACTGACACCAGAAGAAGAAGTCGAGTTAGCTAAACGCATTAAATCTGGAGATCAAGCGGCCCTAGAAAAATTGACAAAGGCAAATCTGAGATTCGTTGTATCCGTTGCCAAGCAATATCAAAATCAAGGGCTTTCATTGAGCGATTTAATTAACGAAGGTAACTTAGGCTTAATCAAGGCTGCGCAGAGATTTGACGAAACTCGAGGTTTTAAATTTATATCCTATGCCGTTTGGTGGATTAGACAGTCTATTTTGCAGGCTTTAGCTGAGCAGTCTAGAATTGTAAGATTGCCATTAAATAAAGTAGGTTCCTTAAATAAAATTAATAAAGCTTTTTCTGAATTAGAACAAGCTTTTGAAAGAGAACCTTCTGCCGAAGAACTAGCAGAACAATTGGAAATACCAACAGAAGAAGTGGAAACAACCCTTGGGGTTGCCGCTCGACACGTTTCTATGGATGCTCCATTTGTCACAGGCGAAGATAACTCCTTATTAGATGTGCTAGAAAATGGAACAACAGGCAATACGGATACCGAATTAGAATATAAACAATCACTTAGAAAAGAAATTGAACGTTCTTTAAGTACTTTGACAGAACGACAATGTGACGTCATTAAACTTTATTTCGGAATTGGGGTCGAACATCCGATGTCATTAGAAGATATTGGTGATAAATTTGGCCTAACCAGAGAAAGAGTGCGCCAAATTAAAGATAAGGCAATTAATAAATTACGGTCTGCTTCTCGAAGTAAGTTACTACGAAATTATCTTGGAGCTTAAGTTTTATTTAACGTCAAAAGATAAAAGGGCTACTTTGAAACCAAAGTAGCCCTTTTTATTGTGTCAATTGCTAACTGCTAACCATGTTTCTTCGCTAAATCCTGCATTACTTCCGTCAACACTTTCACACTAGCACGAGGCATCGCATTATAGATAGAGGCTCTAAAACCACCAACTGATCGGTGACCTTTCACACCTACACAACCTGCTGCTGCACACATCGCTAAAAATTCAGCTTCTAATTCAGGCTTTTCTAATAGAAAAGTCACATTCATTAAAGAACGGTCTTTTTTAGCAGCCGTACCTTTAAATAAAGGATTACTTTCAATCTCTCTATATAATAAACCACCTTTTGATTTATTTTTCTTAGCCATTTCTGCTACACCACCTTTTGCCTTTATCCAACGCATCGTTAGCATAGATACATAAATTGGAAAAACTGGAGGGGTATTAAAAGCAGAACCTTTGGTAATATGGGTGTTATAATCCAACATCGTTGGAATGGCTCTATCTACCTTACCCAACATATCTTTTCTAATAATCACTAAGGTAACACCTGCTGGGCCTAAATTTTTCTGTGCACCTGCATAAATCATCCCGAACCGATTGATATCCAACGGACGACTGAAAATATCTGATGACATATCACAAACAAAAGGTACATCTGTATCAGGCCACCAATTATGTGCTGTTCCGAAAATGGTATTATTACTAGTTAAATGCAGATAAGTCGCATCTGTAGGTACTTTATACCTTTTTGGGATGTAATTGTAATTTTTATCTTTAGAGGAAGCAATCACTTCTACATTTCCAAAATGCTTAGCTTCTTTAACGGCTTTAGTGGACCAAGCACCTGTATCAACGTAGCAAGCTTTTCCGTCAGCTGCCAATAAATTCATAGCTGACATGTAAAACTGAGAACTTGCACCTCCAGTTAAAAATAAAACGGCATAATCATCATTAATGCCTAACAATTCTCTAGTCAATGATTCTGCTTCTTCCATTACTGCAGTAAAGCCTGGACTTCTATGAGAAATCTCTAAAATAGATAAGCCACTATCATTAAAGTTAATAGCTGCTTTACTTGCTTGTCGGATGACCTCTTTTGGTAAAATAGCAGGCCCTGCATAAAAATTATGTTTTTTCATTTTAAACGATTGTTTAAGAGTGTCTCTTAATGAGATAAATATATTATTAGTCGGTTAATTTGATAGGTTGGTTAGTGCTTATGAACTATGTTTTTATCGCTTTAGTTCAAAGAAGGCACAAATGTATGGTATTTAGTAGGATCATGCTAGATGGGGTATTAAATAATTGTGAATATTCCTCTGTTTAATATAATATTAGGTAACTCAAATTTGCTAAGAATTACTTTTAATAGACTGGTAATATTTTGATATAGAGTTTACCTTATTAAATCATATCTCAGATAATGTACTAATTTATATTATTCAAATAGTGTGTGAGTAAAACATTTATTGTCCTTCAGCTTTTCCATAAGAATCTATAGCAGAAGGTTTCCCTTGAAAGAAAAATTTATAAACACGTTTTAAATCATGCCATAGAGAGAAGGTTTGCCTCTTAAGAATAGCCGAAGTATTAATTAATGTGTGATTATTAAAAAAGGAATTCCTTGCTGCTTTAATAATGCTATAATCATTCAATAAAGTTTCTTTAAGCGAACAAAATAGAATTTTAAAATATTTAAGTCGTAAAAAAAGTAAACTGATTACTAATAATGCTAATAGCCGAAGTAGCAAAAAAGGTATGGCTAAGATAATTACGGAAAGGGGCATTAACTTAAAAAAACTATACAAGATGTGTTTTTGTATGTTCAGAGAATAATCATAATTGAAAATTTTCTTAACAGATTGCCCCATCTTATGATGAACAATAGCAGTTGGTTCATACCAACATTTATAGCCAGTTATTACTGCTCTGATTCCAAGTTCAGCATCTTCATATCCCGTATCAAAATGCTCATCAAAAATACCAATCGTTTTTAGCATTTGAGTAGAATACAAAGCGACACCACCACTAGCTCCCATATTTTCAAACCCCTCTGTATATTTATCTACTGGTTCGCCATGCCCAATAGGAAGTACTTCACCTGTGTTCAACATCAAATGTCCTGCATTATCCATTTTATGAGGTTCGAAAAAATCAACAATCTTACTAGAAACTACAGCTGCTTGATTGGTTTCAGCAGATTCGATGAGGTTTGCTAACCAGTTTTTAGTCGGTACTGTATCATTATTCAATAGCACTACATATATATATGCTTCGTTAGGTAAGATATATTCTGATAATATCTTATTGTTACCTTGGGTAAAACCAAGGTTGTTCTGATTGAAAATAAGCTGAACTCTAGAGTTTGTTCCATATTTTTTTTTTAACCTTTCTGGACTCCCATCACTAGAACCGTTATCTAATAGGTAAATTTTGAAATTTGTAATAGTTTGCTTCATTAGTGCATCTAAACAAGCTTCTGTATCTTCTAAACCATTCCAGTTTAGTATGATTATAGGAATTTCTGGCATATTTTATTAAAAATTAGTACAAGTTTACTGGAAATGGAAAACATAGAAATTTAATAATAGTGGATTCTATTGAATTAGTTCTTACTATATAGGTAATGTTGATTTATAGGAAGCATACGCTACTTTATTAAAATGAACATTGCCACTCTTCGCTGCTTTGGAACTCGGACAGGAGAGGAGGTTTGGGAGGAAACCAATTTTTCTGTAACTTGTATCTTACAAAAATAAACGATTTTTTCTACAACCTACACTTTTTCTTATAGTGTCATTGCATATCTTTTAATTTTTAAATGCTAACCTTATAGTTGAGTCTACAGCAAAAGCTACCTAATACTTTTGATTTAAGTAAACCTCTATTTGTTAATAGTTGAAAAACAAAAGATAATAAATAGCGAGTATCTGATACCTATTCTCAAAATGATCTTTCTTCAGTGGAGTTTATTAATTAGATAAAAATTTCAGAGAGTTCATTTTTTTGATAAATTTGACCGGAAAACCCATGTATAATTGTTTATCATGCAAATTTTACTATTAAATTAAATTATATTTAGTTTATATGTTTGATAATCAGCAACTTAACTTTGTTGTATTTTTTATTTCAAAAAAACATTAAAAAAATTCGGTTTAGGGCTTGTAGAAACTCTAAAAAGCCTATACTTTTGCGCTCGCTTAGGAAGCTAAGCAAAATCGGCAGAAAAGCTGATTAAAAGGGTTGAAAGAAAAGATAATTTATTTTGGCTTAAAATTTGGTTTTAAGAAATAATAAATATACTT
>JAFMDF010000117.1 GCA_017857395.1 Bacteroidota bacterium
GAAAGAAATTGAAGAATATTAACTGCCGCTAACTTCTTGCGCAAACCACTAGGCCATTCTGCAGTCGTATTCTGTCGGACCTTTGGCAGCTCTAATTGCACATTATAATCATCTTTACCATCTAATAAAATACAACCTAATTTTCCTCGATAAACAGCCGTTTTAGTACCCATACCAAAGATGGAAGCAGTTGCAGTTTTGGCGACTTCATCAATAACGGTACTCGTTAAATTAAGCGGTGACATGGCTAAGTCATCTTTCTGAATGCTCGTTTGTGAACGACCTGCAATAAAATGACAACTACACATTTTCTTGGCAGCATAACCCGTTCCAATAGGAATCTTTGGGTAAATGGTTACATAGAAATACATGGCTATTGCGCCAGTTAAGATACCGAGGATTAAAGGTATTTTTTTGAGCATGGAAGGAATGATGAATGGTTAGTAAATAAAATGCTCAAATTAAGGAAAAATTATCAGTTGTCCGTTATCAGTTGTCCGTTTAGTCAAATTGATAACGGACAACTGGCAACTGTTTTACTTCACCAAAATCTCATTATGTGGCAAAGCATAAGTATTATCAACCGTTAATAACCGAATGACATCTCCTTTCTTACATTTCGCCAATATTTTTTCTACTGGAATTTTCTTGAAAGTTTCTTCTGAAAATAACCATAAGGTTTTAGTGGCTGCATCTTCAATAGCCACTTTAAAACGGATATGTTTTTTAGGCGTAATGGCAGTTTCGGAAAGCTCTACGGTGTAAGCAGCTAATGTACCTGTTGCATCCAGTTCGATTTCACAAGTGCCTCTAGGGGAATAATCTTTTACCAATGCGACTTTATCCAAACAAATAGCGGCACAATCATTAAAAGGATTTTGACCCAAAAGTCCAGTGGTTGCAAAACATAAAGCAATCATAAATAATAACTTGTTCATAAAAATAATTTTGAATAATGAATAAATTAAATCAACCCGTCAAAGGTCAAGTAAATCAATTGCTCAAAGTTGAACAGCCTGTAAAAGGATGTAAACGAAATGTAAAAGTGAGTATTTAGTACAAAAATACCTGTATTTAAAGAGAAATGCCTTTATTTTTAACCCATGAAAATTAAGTGGACTTTATTTTTATTATGGATGGTTATAAGTTTAAAGGCTGAAAGTGAGCAAACAGTTTCAGTTGCTAACCTTATTGTTAACCAACAATTTTTAGCTGAACAGACTAATTTAGCCCTAAGACAAGTTGGGCATCAGTTGCTCCTTTTAGAAGGAAATGATACGACTAGTATTGCCCCTGTCCAACAACAACAAGCATCAATTTTCTTATTGCCAATTGCCGAGTCCTTTAATTATGATACGCTTCCATTTCTACTGCATTCAGCCTTGGCTGATTTGGGGATGGAGGAAGAATATTATTTTGTGGCGGTCAAAGATTGTAGTACAGATACGCTCATTTTGGGCTATGATGTCAGACAATTTAACAAAGGACGAGTTCCTTGTATTGGCAGGCACCAATATGCTAATTGTAATCATATTTTTGTGACCTTTCCTAATCGTCAACAAGTTATGGAGTCTAATAATAATTGGTTGTATGGTGGATTACTGACCGTTAGCTTTTTAGGAATTGGGTTTTATTATTTTTTAAAAAATAGGAAAGAGCCGTTGATTGATAAATTTCCTAAAAAGGAGCCTATCTCAGTTATTCCTAATAAGCAATTAATTACCATTGGAAATAGCCAATTAGATGTAGCGAATCAATTAATGTACATCGATAATAATCCAGTAACGCTTACTTTTCGAGAAACCAAGTTACTACATTATTTTGTCAGCCATGTCGGACAATTATTAAATAGGGAGCAATTATTGGAAAAAGTATGGGCAGATGAAGGTGTGATTGTTGGGCGTAGTTTAGATGTGTTTGTTTCTCGTTTGCGGAAGATATTGAAGGCGGATGCTTCTTTGGTTATAAAAACGGTGCATGGGGTGGGGTATCGGTTGGAGGTATCAGATACGTCGCTTTGAAGCATAAGCCACCGTATCATCCAACCAAATAGCCTCTTGAATTACTTCTACCAAAGTATCTACTGGAATATCTGTGATTTTAGAAAAGGTAACACCTCGAACTTGTTTTCGACCTTTAGCTTCCAATAAACCTTGTTCATTGGATAGCTCATTGCCTCTTAGAAAAACCATTTCTACGCCACCCGTTTTTTTATTCGGATTCAAATAACAAATCCAGCTTTTCCGATAATAGAAGGGCACTTTATAACGGATTTTTTGGATAATTTCTGGATTGGACATCATCAAATCATTCAGAAATTGCAAGATGGCTTGTTGATTGCCGTCTTTTTCTAGGATGAATAAGTCTACTTCGTTCATGCAAAACGGTTTATAGGTTGTGTATGGTATCAAGAGATTTTTTAGGAGGCAATGGTAATGTAGATTGTTAATACACCCTAAAAGTATAGATTCGAGGCGAATTAGCAATTTGCGTTACAATTAGAAGTAAGCCATTCACATTTTTTTCCTAGTGCCTAAATTATAGAAGAAAATAGCTGATTTTTTCGCTCGATAAAATTAAAATTTAGTGGTTTAAATCTTAATAAAAACACGATGTTTATACAAAAAGTAACAGAGGTACCACATTATGCCTAAAACAAAAATACTATTAAAAATGAGTATCATTGGAGGGCTGAAGCCTAGTGGTTGCAATAAACCAGTCGCCCAAATACTGCCAAAATTCCGTAACCATTGTACGCCAACTGTTTCTGCAAAAAGATAAATAAAAATAGAATTAGATCCTACAATCATAAAAAAGGTCGTCCAACTTTTTATACCTCTAACATCTACTAACCAATAGAAGAAAGTCAACGCCAATAATGCCCAACCACCCGAAGCAAATACAAAAGAAGTGGTGGAGATGCGTTTAATAATAGGTGTAACATGTAGCCAATCAAGACCGTAGCCAATAACTAAACCGACTAAACCTGCTATTAAAAAGGATTTTATTTTTTCTTTTGGCGCATTATCTTTTAATAAAAGCTGACCAGCGATGACGCCCCAAATCGTATGTGCCGCAGTCGGTAAACAATTGATAGTTACCCAACCACCGCCATCGTTTATTTTACCCATTAATAACAAATCCATCCAAGAACCAAAATTTTGATCTTTGACGAATGGAGCGGTTGGGTCATAACTTCGGTATAATATTTCGGTGAGTATTAAAAAAAGAATGGAGGCACTTAATTGTGTTTTCCAAGAAAAGCGCATCAAGAGAAAAGCGACTAAAATAGTAAAGGACAATTGGGTTAACACATTCCATAATTCCCAAACAATTTCACCGCTATAGACACAATGTAAACCTGTGCCAAATAAGAATAAGAGAAAACAACGACGGAGAATATGCTTAAAAATAGTATTCCAATCATCTCCTTTATTCAGCCGACTTCTTAAAGAAAACGGCATTGCTACGCCTACAATAAACATGAAAAAAGGCTGAATCAAATCCCAAAATCGCAAACCATTCCAAGGATGATGGTGAAATTGATGGATAATATGCCCGCCTAAACTATTTGCTGGAAAATAATCGGTCAAAGCTTGATATACAAAAGCTGCTTCTGCCATTAATAGAAACATCGTTAAACCACGATAGGCATCTAAGGATAGAAGTCTTCCTGAAGGGAGATTGGTTGGTTTTTCCATGTTTTGACTACTTATTCGATAAATCCTAATCTTTGATTTTTTAGCGGGAGAGAGATTTAATAAATTCTGAAAATTTAGCAAATCGACAGCCTGCTTACTGCTTACTGTCCATGCCTACTGCTTACTGCCTACTGCTACCGCTTTCTGTTTACCCACTTTCTCAGGTGTAGAAAATTCTAGAACGCCATCATTTAAGGCTGCATTTCCAATCAATTTTCTATCAACCAGATAATTTTGGTCTAGTTTCCAAGGTTTTTTAGTACCTTGTTTAGGCAAAGTATCAATGGCTCGACGAATATAACCAGAACTAAAGTCTAACCAATCTTCTAATTCTAAATTAGGATCATTTTGTATAGGCATGCATTTGCTATACCCGTTTTTATCCATATAATTAATTAATCGACAAACATACTGATTAGACAAATCACATTTTAAAGTCCAAGAAGCATTGGTATAGCCAAAGGCTAATACCAGATTAGGAATGTCGCTAAACATCATCGCTCGGTAGGAAACAGTTTTGGACAAATCAACCGTTTTGCCATCTACCACAAAGTTAATCCCTCCTAATAATTTTAGATTTAAGCCAGTAGCTGTGATGATAATATCTGCTTCTAATTCTTTTCCAGATTTTAACTGAATACCCTTAGCCGTAAAAGATTCAATATGATCTGTCACGACAGAAGCTTTATTATTTTTTATACTTTCAAATAAATCTCCATTAGGAACTAAACATAGTCTTTGATCCCATGGATTGTATTTCGGTGTGAAATGTGTTTTTATATCGAATTCCTTTCCTAACTCTTTTTCTATCCCACCAATCAACATTTTTTTCATGGTTTTGGGATACTTTCGAGCAATATTGAACATAAATCGTTGCATTAAGATTTTACGCCAACGATTTATTGAATAAGCTAATTTGTTTGGTAAAATTTTATTTGTAAAAACGGCTAGTTTATCTACATCTGGACCAGACGCTACATAAGTAGGAGAGCGTTGTAGCATGGTGACATGCGCCGCTGTTTTTGCCATTTCTGGCACTATTGTTACTGCAGTTGCCCCACTACCGATAACAACAATTTTTTGATTGTCGTAATTTAAATCTTCTGGCCATTTTTGTGGATGAATGATTTTGCCTTGAAATGCTTCTATTCCTTTAAAATCAGGCGTGTATCCTTTTTCATAATTATAATAGCCTGAACACATCGATAGAAAATTACAGGTATATGTTTGCGATTTTTGTGTCGATTTATCCTGTACTTCTAAAGTCCAAAGCGCTTCCTCAGAAGACCAGGTGGCATTAATCACCATTTTATTGAACTGAATATGCTTTCTAATGTCAAATTCATCTACCGTTTCATGCAAATACCTCATAATGGCGGGACCATCGGCAATAGCTTTAGGATTAGTCCATGGTTTGAAAGCAAAACCTAAGGTGTACATATCCGAATCTGACCGAATACCGGGGTATTTAAACAAATCCCAAGTTCCGCCTAAGGTAGGACGACCTTCTAAAATAGCATAGCGCTTAGTAGGGCAATCTTTCTGCAAATAGTAGGCTGCACTAATGCCAGAGATACCAGCACCAATAATCAAGACATCGAGATGTGTATTTTGCATAAATTTTGTAGTTAAATCTGTTTTGACAAATAGATTCACTAAGATGAGAAATATTCCCTAATAATTCAAAATTATAGCGCTGACTTGTGTTTTTATTACCTTAATCTGTTAGAAAAATAGATTTTTTTGCTACATTGAGTCTTTAGAGAACTACAACTACCCAAATGATGAAATCAAAATTCTACGAAGATTTATCAAAAGAAGAACTTTTAGGCACTTACTTAGATGGTTTTTATCCGCAGATTTTTAAAGATTCGCCTTTCAAGGTTGAACGAATTTGGAATAATCGGATGCAGCATCAAGGTATAGACTTATTGTTGAAAAAGGATACAAAATGCTTTTATGTGGATGAAAAAGCCCAATTGGATTACCTCAATATTTCCCTACCTACTTTTGCTTTTGAAATTTCTTACCTCAAACGAACACATTGGCGGGTCGGCTGGTTAGTAGATGCGACTAAAGTAACGCAGATTTATTTTTTGATTACAAATATTTGCCTTTTGGAAAAAGATGATTTGAGTGCGGGCTTATCGAATATTAAGATTATTGGTGTTTATCGGTCAAAATTATTGGCGTTATTAAAAAGTCGTGGAGTGACCCAACAACGGATTATTTCTATAGAAAAAAATATACGAAATAACAATATGAGTGGTAGGGTTTCTATACCCGAATTGGATAGAAAGAAAGAAGGTGTTTTTTATTATTCAAAAACGAATAAAAAGGAACAGCCGATTAACTTGGTTTTGAAATTGTCTTTTTTGTTGGAACAAAACGTTGGTAAAGTATTATTTGAATTATGAATTTAGATACTGGATTTTTGCAATCAGGGGTTCAGGATGTTATTGAAGAAAAGTCGAAATATAATTCAAATATCCTTTCGGACCATTTTTTTTTCGCCAAAATCTAACAGAATTTCTTAATCGTTTGAAACTTAGCACATATAAAAATTCTAAGGAAGGAATAAGGTATTCTCCATGGCGAATGGCTGGATTATTAATAATAGCAGCATCCGCATTTATTTCTTCTCTGTTGTCGAGGGTGTTTAATATTTCGTCAATCAAATCTTGCCGTCTATCAATAGTAGATACTGGTTCTTCAATTGATTTACCGCTTGATTTAACCTTATAGTATTTGCTTAACTGCTCATAAACATATTCTACATCAGCATCTTTTAGTTTAGGAAATTCTTTATGCATATCGACTGCGGTTTGCTCAATCGCTTCTAATAAATCAGTTAGGTAATCTGGTGGTATACTCATTCCCATGGTGTGACTATTTTATAGAACAGTTAAATAATTTAGTCTAAATCGAATTTATCTCAAAAGTAATGATATATAGATAATATTCTTAAGGAATAGCAGTCAAAATTTAAAAATGTATTTATCTTTGGCAGCGTAGGCTGAATTCCTAATTCAGCAACTCCATAAACCTTAAAAAAACGCATAGTATTATGACAACTACCAAACCAGCCCTTTATGCCCTCCTAATCGGCATCAACGAATATCACCCAGATTCTGGCGTAACACCATTAGATGGTTGTGTGAATGATGTCAAAGCGATGAATAGCTTTTTGAGTACACATTATAAGGACTTAATACCGAGTAGAGGGATTAAAAAACTATTCAACGAAAAAGCGACTAGAGAAAATATTATCAAAGCTTTTCAAAGTCAATTAATCAAAAAGGCTCAACCAGGAGACACTGTATTATTATATTATGCAGGCCATGGTTCCTTCAATGAATCTTCGGAGATATTCAAACGGTTTGATGGGAAAGAGCAGGATGAAACCTTTGTTTGTTATGATAGTCGTTTGGAGGGGCATTATGATTTAGCTGATAAGGAAATAGCGGTTTTATTATCCCGTGTAAATAAAGCCGTGGATATCGTGGTCATTGCAGACTCCTGCCATTCGGGGTCGATTACTAGAGATGTCGTGAAACCACGGCTAAAATCGCGTTTTTATAGAGGAAGAAGTGGAGAACGAGCACTTCGTAGTTATCTACTAAAGAAGGATGATTTTTATGAGGATTTGTTGAAAACTACTGGAAAGATTAACATTCCTAACGCTCGCCATTTACTATTATCAGGTTGTGATAGAGGACAAGAATCTTTGGAGACTTTTGATAAAAGAGGCTTGTTTACGACTGCTTTATTAAAACATTTATCGGAGAATAGAGACATTAGCTATAGCCATCTTTTTGAAGCAGTTAGAGCGGAAGTCTTGGCAGATTCTGATGGAGATCAACAACCTACCTTAAACGCATGGGAAAGCTTTAATCCCAATGCGGTTTTTCTAAGAAAAAATACCCAACCCAATACCCGTCATTTAGTTGATTTCAAAGATGGGCAATGGCAGATGGCTTATGGAGCGATTTATGGATTGCCTGTTGATCCTGCAAAAGCAGCAGATATTACCATTGGGATTTATGAGGGGCAGCATCCAACGGCTGGATTCGTCGAGCAAGTAAAAGTGGATACAATCAATTTGGGGACAACCATATTGGCTGAAACTCAGAAATTGGACAAAGGAGAAAAATATTGGGGAGAAATTCAAAATTTCCCTTCCGCTTTAAATATCAACCTACAAGGAACAGACGAAGCCATTACTGCCTTTAATGAATGGTATCAAGAAACACCTTCTGCTTTTGTACGGTTGAAAAAAGACAGTACTGCTGCTAAATATACCTTGACTGTATCGGCTAATAGTATGGTCATCAAACTAGCAGAAAATGGGCTGGTGGTTAAAGAAACAGCAGACATTACGAAAAAGAGTGTCGCCTTAATTAAAGAAAGTCTAGAGCATATCGCTAAATGGGAAACAACGGCTGCGCTCCAGAATAAAGAAAGAGAATTAGCAGAAGATTTGGACTTTGTTTTTGAAGTTGAGAAGGAGATAGGCAAATGGGATGCTTTAGATAGTTCTAATGTTACCTTAAATTATGGAAGCGGTAACCCTGATGAAGAACCTGCGCCTATATGGTATCAAATAAAAGCTAGGAATACAAGTAAGAAACCTTTGTTTGTGGCGTTATTACATTTAAGTGCGGACTTTGAAATTAAAGCTTATTTTCAAAGTCAAATTTTAGAAGCGGAATCGGACTGGAAAATAATGGACACAGAAAAAGGGTTAATCATGGATAATCCTGCAGCTAGTCAATCGACGGATATTTTTAAGATAATTGTTAGTAATAAACGGTTTGACGAACGGAAGTTTTTATTACCTAAATTAAAAGCCCTTAGAAAAGTAATTACTAGGGCACAATCTATTAAAAATCTGAGTCAGAAAGAACAAGAATATTGGTTTGCTCATACGATTACCGTCAATTTATTGCGCTACGAAAATAAGATTAACGAAGCTACTATTGCGCTACCGAATCAAAAAATAACGATTAAAGGGCACGCTACTTTTAAGGCGGATGTGTCTTTTGGTGCAGCTACCAAAGATGCAACTAGAAGCGTTTTACCCTGGAGTAAATTACAACAAAAATTAGCTGGTGGTGGTGCGGAGTTACTTAATTTAGGTGATAAAAGTCGTTCTGTCAAAAGTAGTAATATTATAGAGCTAAGTAATTTGAAAAATGCGGAGGCACTAAAAGACAATCCACTAGAATTAAATATTCAACAAAACTTGACGGATTTAGAAACGATTATTCCAGTAACTTTTGATGGTGAATTTATTATTCCTATCGGGACTTCCGAAAAATTAGCGGATGGATCGGTTGATTTAAAAATTAATCACTTACCCACTTATGAGGATACAGGAAGAGCAAAGAAAAGCCGTAGCCTTGGTAGAGCAGCGTGGTTTAGTTTATTGAAATTAGCTCGGTTCGATGATGACGCTTATTTCAAATTGAGAAAAATTTACTATAGAAAAGGAGTCGCTAAACGAACTCGATTAAGAAAGTCTCATATCCGAAATGCCGATAACATTTTATTGGTTATTCATGGGATTATAGGTGATACTAAAGGGATGGTTAAAAATTTAGAATTTTTAGAAGATACTAAAAAATATGACCTCATTCTCACTTTCGATTATGAAAATCTAAATACAAAAATTGAAGATATTGCTGCCGAACTAAATGAACGGTTAGAAGATATTGGCTTGAATGCCGATGATGGAAAAATGTTTGATATTTTGGCGCACTCGATGGGCGGTTTAGTGAGCCGATATATGATAGAATATATTCGGAAGGGAGATAGCTTAGTCGATAACTTATTTATGTTTGGTACACCAAATGGTGGTTCTGTTTTTGGCGATATTCCTGCTTTTAGGGATAGATTAACAGCTATCCTAACCATTGGCTTAAACTATGGTAAGCTATGGTTAGGTACAATTGGCATTGCTTTAGATTATTTTAATAAATTTTTAATTGGTACGAGACCTTTGACCGTTACTTTGGCTCAAATGAGCACCGAAGGGGAGTTTATCGATAAATTAGTCAATAGTGAAGTTAAAGTCCAGACAAAATACACAGTTGTAGCAGGAGACATCACCGATTACGAAAGTTTAAATGATGCCTTTTTTACTAAATTAATGGATGCCATTTTATTAAAAATAGGGAATGTTGCCAATGATGAACCCAATGATGTAGCGGTAATGGTGGAAGATATTCGAGCGATACCTGAGTCAATTGACGCTTTAAAATACGATGCTTGCTGCCATCACATGAATTATTTTGAAGAAGGGGAAGGCTTGCAAATTTTGAAAGAGGTCATGGGGTAAAATTATCAAGAGAAATGACGATTAAGTAGTCAGACAAAATAAGTTAACAACCATAGCCGTCAGATTAAGAAAATTATTACTGATAGTCAACGATTTATGCAGGTGTCGATGTTTGAAGATTTTATCTTCAAACCAATATTCTTTAGGTTTTTAACCTGATTAGCTTTAAAAAACGCCTAAATTAAATCGTTAACCTGACGGCTATGGTTAACAACTTAAAAATAATTTATTAAATAAGGTATCAGGTATTTTGGTATTCATATCGCTTATTCTTCCTCCAAATTATAAGTTTGCTCCACGATGTATAAAGGTCGCCCTTTTACCTCCTCATGAATCCTAGAAATATACTCTCCAATAATACCCAGCGAAGTAATTTGAACAGACCCAAAAAATAAAATGGTGAGAATCGTTAAATAAAAACCGTTAGGATTATTATTAGAAACCACATAATCATAAAGTAAATGAATAGCTAAGATAATGGCGAGTAAAACGGAAATTAAACCTAGATAAGTCCAAGAACGCATGAGTATAGAAGAATGGGAAGTAATGCCTTCCAAAGCAAAATTCCAGAGCGACCAAAAAGTAAATTTAGAATGACCTGCTACTCTTTTTTGTCGTTCATAAGGAACGCTAATTGACCTAAATCCCACCCAGGTATAAAGTCCCTTCATAAACCTTCTTTTTTCTCGTATTCTTCTTAACGCTTTGATGGCTTTTGGTCCTATTAAGCGAAAATCGCCTGCATTAGAGGGCATCTGTGTTTCGCTTAATTTATTGAAAATGGAATAGAATAAAGTAGCAGTCGTCTTTTTAAAAAAACTATCACTTTTTCTGGTTAACCTAGTGCCATATACATTTTCATAACCTTCTTTCCAAAGGGCATAAAATTGTTCGATTAGCTCTGGAGGGTCTTGTAAATCTGCATCAATAAAGATAACGGCTTGTCCATTGGCAAAATCTAAACCAGCCGATAAAGCTATTTCTTTACCAAAATTTCTAGAAAAAGAAATGACTTTTATTTGTTCATTTGGTACCGAAAATTGATACAAAAGAGATAGGGTTGTATCGGTACTTCCATCGTCTACACAGATGATTTCATAAGTCACCTGCATTTTTGTTAAAATGGATAATATCTTTTCAAAAAAAGCTTTGACAACGGCTTCTTCATTATACATAGCTACGATGATGCTAAGTTCTATTTTATTTGTTTTTTTATTTTTATCCATTCGTAATACAGTTGAGAAGGGCTTATTCCAAATTGTCGAGTGAGATTTAGCAAATTAATAAAATTATTATAGCGGCGATGTCGCCAATACACGATCAAATTTATCATCCTTATGAATAATTTTAATTGTTTTGAAAGCGGCTTTTAATTTAGCCAAGCCATCTGTTTCTTTCCGAACGTCGATGATTAACTGTCCCTTTTCTGTTAATAAAGCTTTAGCGAAGGCTAAATAAGTATCGACTGGAAAATGGAAACCCCAAGCAATTAAAGAAGTAATTAAATCTACTTGCCCATTAAATTGTTGGGCACATTTAGCTACATCTTCACTTTCATAAGCATAAATTTTTTCAGACGGCTGTCCATTATCCATTAAAATACTGATGGCTAAAGATAAGGAATTATAAGCTGCTGCGGTCTCATGGAAACCATATTTGATGGGGTCAATCGTACTTTTGTCAATTAATATTAAAGCAGGTGCTGATTTTTGTAGTGGCGCATAGTACTGAGAAAGGAGTACTTCCAAACCTGCTACACCAGGGCCGATGCCTACAATATTATTAATATTGCTTGGTAAGTGAGCTTTAATCGTTAGAAATTCTTTGATCATGATGCTCGTATAATCCTCAATGATGCTTTTGTGCCGAATAGCAGGTTCTATATTTCTAGAATAAAAAGAAAAGGCTTGTTTTAAAAAAGGCACTTTTTCATATAACTGATAAGCCACTTTACCAATGCTTGTATAATGAATAGACTTGCCCAATTTTTGTGTTTCAAGCCGTTGTAAAGCGATATATTTGGCAGCTTCTCTAGGAAATTTCATGGATAGAAGGATTAATTTTTTGTTTGAGACAAGTTAAGTTGGGTATAGGAATTATCTGTATAAATACCATAAATGGTTACCTCTTTTTTATCAAATACTTCTTTGTTTAGTACTTCCCTATTTACCTGCCCATAATAATAATTGGAAAGACCTGGAAAGACGCCGAATGGTCTAGGTAGCAAATTAAAGGCGTTGGAAATAGAGGGCTTTATATTTGGTTTTTTTAGATTCCTATCAGAAAAAGGGACGCCTATTCCAATAATTATACCTTCATGGACAATGACTAGATTCGTTGGTGCTGATTGGAAAGTCGAACTAGGAGCAACCCAGCCTTTTATTATTACGTCTTTATTTTCGGGTTCGGTTGAAAATTGTAGCTGATTGGTTAAGGTGGCGGTATTTTTTATAGGAAACTCAGCTGTGAAATTTTTTCCTATCCAATGCGTCCATGCTTGGGTGTAGATATTTTTTTGTTCGGTTTTTAATTGATTGGCTACTTTTACAACTATTTTACGGAATCGAGGAATATCAAGATTCCCTTGCCAAAGAAAAGCTTCTTTTCCTTTTGTATCTGGATGTACAACTAAATCCGTTTGATAAGTAAGGACCGAATTATGTGCTTCTAATCTTAAATCAATTTTAGCCAAATTAAAGAAAACTAAACCAAGTACCGTAATCGATAAAAAACTGGCCATCATTGTTTGCTGTTGCTTACTCTTTTGAATATGGCTGATAAAAATAATGCTAGTTGCCAATAAACCACTCCAAAAAATAACCGACCAACTGTGATATCTACCATCAAGTGCATGTGTTAAATCTCCTTTGACTCTCCCTAAACCGACTAATACGCCACAAGCTACGCCGAAGAAAGCTAATAATAAATGAAAAAGGACACCTTCTGGGGTTTTATAAAAACGTAGGTTCGCTTCTTTTTGACTATCCATCCAGAAAGAAAATGCCTTAATCACTAAAACGATTAAGCCTAAAAAACCAATGATAATGGCGAGGATATTTATCAGAGAAGGAGACAGAAAGCCAGCAAACATTTGGGTAAAAGAAGCACCTAAAAAAGCAGGAATAGATTTTATAAAAGGGAGTAATTCAAATTTTATAATACCGCCTCCTTTAGTTATCGTATAATAACCAATAGTCAGAAAACCACCAAGTAGTCCAACCAATAGATAACTAAAGACAATTTTATAATTTTGTCGCAATAAAATAGCAGCAATAATACCCAATGCCCAAGTTGCAGACCCTGCACCAAAACAGCTACTAGATAAAGTCGCACCAATAATGAAAAATAGCATAGCCTTAAAATACCCAATTTTTTGTTGCCTACTCAAACTATAGACCGCAAAAGTAGTCCCTAATGCCGCTAAATTATTATGGATACCAATGCCCCAAAATAGTGTAACCGAACCTGCCAACCAGAAAATACTCAAAGCTAGAATAGCGCAACTTGCAATATTAACAATGGTCACTACTTTTTCTTTTAAGGTCTTGAAAAGATTGGTGACAATAACTGCTGTGATGATTAGCAACGTTATATTATTTAACAAAATCAACCAGATTTCTTTAGCTCCTAGTAAATAGTAATTGGCTAGAAAAATGGCATTTGGGATAATCATTAAATGCCCATTCTGTCGGTCGAGGATACTACTACTTGTATCTTTAAGGAACAGATAATCATTGAAATGGCGCCATTCATCTTGCCATAAAACTGTATTGCTTAAAAGGAAAGTAGCAATGAGGGTAAAGTAACAGCCTATGAATGCTAAGGTAGTAAGGACATAATATAAACGATGTTGTTTTTGATAATTAGACAGTAAGTTATCCTGAATGAAAGTGGCAGATTTTTCTCTATAAACAATAATTAATAGCCCTATAATAAATGGTACTGCTGCGGCAATAAAAGACGTGTCGAATGGCGTAAATAGGATATACCGATAGCAAAAAAAAGAAACAAAGCTTTTAAGAAAAAATAAAACGGCAGTAGCTGATAAAAACTTTTGTATCTTTTTCATAATGATAATCTTATGACTTATCTAGTCAGTAGTTGATTCAATTATTACAGTGTAATTTGAAGAGCAATAGGCGCTTAGTGCGATGTTGAATTTAACGTTTTTGATGGGGTAAGGTTTCATTCAACAACTAATGCACTTTTACCAACCGAACAGCCTGCTGCCCATAATTTGTCTGAATATGACAAACATAACTACCAGCCGATAAACCAGTAGTATCCAATGGTAAAGTATACGTTCCTTCTGTAAATTTTTGATTGGTTAATATGCGTAATTTACTACCTGCTACGTCGAACAAACTAATTTTTACCCAACCTGATTGGACAGAAAATGCTAATTGCGTTTGTTGCCGAAAGGGATTAGGGGAGATGGTAAGTTGGACTAAATTACTATCTAAAAAATCAATCGCTGTTGTTTGCGTACAAGTATTTAAAATGGGTAAATGCTGAAAGTCAGGATATAATAAATCTCGAACGGTTTGTGCGGCTACCCCAAACCAATCTACTAAAAGAGAACTATAAACAGACCTGAAATCAAATTGCATTGCAACGCCTTCTTGTCGGTCTACCTCTGTTGAAATTTCTGGATTATCTCCAATAATGGTTGCATTGACACAAGCACCAAATACCATCATGGGCGCAGCTGTTCCATGATCTGTTCCTAAACTATCATTAGAACGAATGCGGCGACCAAATTCAGAAAAAGTTAAGCCAATGACTCTTTGTTCTAAATTGAGTAATTGTAAATCATCTTGGAACGCTTCAATTGCATCGGATAATTCAGCTAATAGTGCAGCATGTGTACCTGTGGCACGATCTCCACCAAGCACTTGGTCACTATGCGTATCAAAACCACCTATATCAACCACATATACTTTGGTTTTTAAACCACCAGCAATTAAACGAGCAACAACTTTTAACTTATTGGCTAAGGTATTATTATCCTCATATTTACTGGATAAATTAGCTCCTTTATTATTAGCAACTTCAATTACTTCATTAAAAGAGTTGGTTTGCGAGATACTATTTACTAAAAATTCCATTTGTTCCCCAAAACAAGTATTGGGTAAAGTACGATTGATGGGTGTTGTTAAAGCAGACAAATTACCGGGGTCAACTAAAGCGGTACTAAAATTACCACCTGTTCCTTCGCAAGTTTCACTAACAGAAGAACCAATTGTAATGGCGAATGGGTCAGGGAAATCTTCATTTGGATAGCCTGTTGGATAATCTGGGTGTAGTAGATTAAAATAGCGCCCAAGCCAACCCGTGGTCCAGACTTCTTGTGCATTAGAGCCTGTTTGCCAAATATCGGTAGACCGAAAATGAGACCGATTCTGATTTGGATAAGCCACACTTTGAATGATGTTTAACTTTGCATCCTCATAAACCCTTTTTAAACCAGTCATACTTGGATGTAAACCAAGCGTATCGGTCAATCCTAAAATACTATTTTCTGGCACTAAAATATTAGACCGAACTGCTGCAAGATTAGCATATTGATTCTTTGGTAAAATCATATTTAATCCATCGTTTCCACCACTCATTTGAATCAAAACTAAAACTCGGTCGTCGTTCTGATTTAACAACTTAAAAAAAGGATTATTTAAAGCGGATACATTTATTTTTCCCAACATAACAGGAATCGTAGCTGCTGTACTACTTTTTATAAAAGTTCTTCTTTTCATATTTTTTCTTTTTTGCCAAAAACTTAATTCGCTTCTGACATACGCTATTTTTTATCGGGATAATTTTCGATTTGATTGCTGACGGCTCCTTTTAGATCAAATAAAATTCAGGCATTTTTAACATGGTGCTAATCAAAGCTGCTAGTTTGGTTTGAATAGCACTTTCTAGCGAAGCATCTCCTGCTAAATAATCGCCATATTCAACCGTCCATTCATAGTCGGGTAGCCCAGGTAGAATGATGGCTTTGAGTGCAATCAATTGTTCGGCGGTTATTGGTTGGGCAAATAGGGTAGTAGCGATACCATTAATTAAATCGTTAGGGTCGGTCGGATTGTCTAATGAAATTACAAAATCTAATAGGTTGAGTTTTAATAGAAACCCGTTGACTCTATAGCCTTTGACAAATCTATCAGATAGTGCTTGACGAACGGGTAAGCTTACTGAATTTATCCATATTTTGGTAAATTGAGGGGCTTGATAAAATGCTTTCCAGCCTGCTACAGTAGGATGATAAAAAATATTCATCTCCAGTGGTTTTAACCGTTGATAGAAATTATAAAAGACTTTATATAATTCAATTTTATCTGTTGGTAAGGCAATTTGAAAAGTATTGACCATTTTGAAAAAATAATCAATAGGATGGGTAATCATGCAACCTCGATAGGTTGTTTCATAAAAATGTTTGCTTGATAATAAAGTGATTAAGGCAGGTTTTATTTCATAATTATTATCAATAATTAGTTGTGCCATTGGTTCAATAATACTACTTTCTACTTCTTCTGTAATCGTTGCATTTAGAAACCAACCATATAATTTTCTGGCAATAAATCGAGCTACTTCTGCCTTTTGAAAAATAATATCAATGACTCTTTTATACTCATTTTCTCCTGTTGGTTGAATGATAACAGCATCGAAGCGAGGGGATAATTGTTTTGGGGTATTATCATAGCGATTTTGGACAAAATAGGAAATATTACCATCTAAATTAGGTCCATTTAAAAAACGCCAGCCAGTTAAAGCTCTAGCCAATTCGACGACATCCTGTTCAGTATAATTAGTATAATCTCCTGGCCCTGCAATCGGCCCTTTGCCAATGGTAAATAATTCTAATAATTCTCTTGCATAATTTTCATTGGGTGCATTTTTAGTATTCCTTCCGCCATCTAAAAAACGCAACATGGCGGCATCGACCGTAATTTTTTCCGTCAGCGTCTTAAAATTACCCAAGGCATTTTCTCGTAATAAATTATAATACTGATAAAACCTTCTGGACTTATTAGGATTGGAAGCCACAAAATGATTATGCCAAAAAAGCGTCATTTTTTCCCTTATATTAATCGATATCCTAGATTCGCACATATTTTTAAACGTCCAAGCAAACATGGATTGCCGCCGCCTTGACCTCAATTTATCTATTTCGTTATTTTCGATGGTATTTATCCAAGTTTCCCCTAAGGGGACTGCTGGGTCATCTTCAAAATTGAAATAGATAGGTGGTTCAGGCATAACTTGGTCTGCAAATAATTGGGCGATAGTTGCGGTTAATCCATCTACTACTGCCTGTTGCATTTGTGGATATGTGGGACCAAAGGTTGTGCGACGTAGTAAATGTGCGGCTTGTACTATCGTCCATTCCCCAGTATACCTATCCAAGGAATTATTAGAGGCGGTTTGCTTTTTAGCACTTTCTTGTTGTTTGCCTAATAATAAAGATAGGGATGTTCTTCTATTCATAGAATAAGGTTATTTGGTATTTTATGATGGATTTTTTTGGAAGGGTATTCGCAATTACTAAAATCAATTTAAGTCAATTTAATAACTCATTTTGACTATTTCAAAGAATTGACAACTAGAGGTTAAAAAATGATTGATTCTAACTCCTCTAAGTTGTCAAATCAACCCATTTTTGTTGAAATTGATAAAATATCCTTTCCTTTCTTTTTGTAATATTAAAACTATGCTTATCTTTCGGTGAATGAATAAAATTTGACTAAAACACAATTTACACCTATTAGTAACGAGCAAAATAGTAGCGCCTAAATGTGGCAATTATGCTTTACTCGTTATTTACTATTTGGGATAGAAAAAGATGTTGTATATTGATTGATTTGGATTATTAATAAGGCTTTGAACCAATATGAAATATCGGCCATTAAAATCAATAAAAACAAACATTTACTGCGAGAAAATTTGTACTTGATTAAGTATTCCTTTCTGCTATGCTCTTCCTTTATTATTACGGTAAATTAAACTAGAATCCCTATTTAAACCAAGAAGTACCTCCTCTACTAGGGCTTCAAAAACCTATTTAAATTATGCCTTTTACAGAAGAATCCTTTTTAAAATTAGAAGAAAAATTAAATCTATTAGTTGAAGAGAACGAGCAATTGAAAAAGCGACAATTAGCTTCGACTAAAAAAGAATGGACAAAATTTAAAAATGTCATCTTAGATGTGGTAATAGATGGAGATAAATTTGAGGGCGATTTTGAAAACTTTAAAAATTCGGTAGAACGAAGTATTGTTTTTAGCAAACTACTAGATGCGAATAACCCTTGTAGTAATGTCTTAGGATTTACCTTTACCGATATTATTAGGCGTTTAGCTATTGCTAATTTTAAGAATGCTTTACCCGCAGGTGTCCGACCTCGATTTGAAAAAGACATTGCGGAGGCAGTTGATAATCCTATTTGGGGAGTTATTTTGAAATCTAATCCTGTAACGATGCTGGTGTCTAGTGTCGTAGATAAGGTGGCAGGGTTTATCAAAAAAATTAAGATAAAAAGGGAAAATGTTCTTTCTATTGACCGAGCCTACGATAAAGTAAGGTTTGAGAAATTTATGAAAGAATTACAACCCTATATTCAATTTTATGATGAATTAGTTCGGGCAAGTAAGGAATACCAACTAAAAGTCAATGAATTGGTAAATAGAAAAGTAGAATTGAAGGCAAGAATGGAAAATTATCATGGAAATTTTCTAACTACCTTGGGGATTCAAGCGACTAGTGGTTCAGAATTAAATAATGAGGTAAATGCTAAATTAAATCCCTCCGAAGATACAGTGGAGGCGTATTTAGCTATTTTAGCAAATGCAGATTTTCTAAAAGCCCACAAAATTGCTAAAAAATTCCCAACATTGAAGACGAGCGTTTTACAATATAAATTAGCTTTCTATAATGTTTTAAACGATTTTTTAGATAAAAATGTTAGTGCGTTAGAAGCGGCAAAATCCTTTAAAAATAACAATCCCGAAATAGAAGAAATTTTAGGATTAGTGAATGAGCAAAAAGAAGACCTTGAAAACAAAATTAAAGAAGCTAGTGTAGCGCTTAGTCATTAGTCTAATTTTTAGAAACCATTGAGCTATAAAAAACTTATATAAAGTTAAGTAATAGTCGCATAAACCAAAATAATGACCACCTTAAAACTAGGAAGAGTAGACCAAGGAAAATTGCCAGCAGATTTAGCAGAATTTCTAGCACCTTACCACCTTTCCATGTCCGAAGTTCTCAAAAAGAAACTGAAATTTAGAGATGAAGGTATTGGGAAATGGCGACCTTTTCAAGAAATAGTAGGCAAAGAAATACAGAAATTACAACAATTTTTAAAAGCAGCTGGATTCATGCCTAAATCCAGCGTGGATGGTATTTTTGGGTATGGGACAACGGCAGCGGTCCGTTTATTTCAAGAGTATATCCGAACGGTGGAAGGGCAAGCAGGGATCGGAACGGCTGATGATATTGCGGGTAAAAATACATTTAAATATATTGAAGAATGGAAGGCTACCAAAACCGATACGGATAACTTCGTATGTGAATGGGGAAAAGCTTCTATAGAAAATCCGACGGAAGCGTATACCCATTGGTTGTCTCTATTAGAAAAAGAAAGGTTGTATTATAAAGAACAGGGTCATGAAATTTTACGGCATATTGAGGCCTTCGACAAACCAACGGATACTCGAAAAATCAATGATTGGAATACCAGTAAGGACGTCATTCATTTAATTGGTATTCGACGAAATGAAGAAAAAATAGGTGTGGGTAAAAGAACGAATGATGATTTATTTGTGCTTTTAATTAACGGAATGGTTTTCTATTTCTGGGGTTCTACAGACCCCAATCCTGGTATGGCTTCTAGAATAGACATCCCTTTTTTAATCGAGGGACAACATGAATACGGATTTGGCTGGCACAAAGTGAGTAGCTATAATAAAATTTATAAAGCATTGAGACCAGCGTCTGATGGTGTGTTAGTTTTCAGAGATAGCAATGGCAATCAAGCCTTGGATGCGGCGGACTTAATTAAAGGGATAGATCCAACACCTAATAAAACGATTAATATTCATTGGTCGGGTATTGGTCGAACGAATTTTTCCGCAGGTTGTCAAGTCATTGCTGGGGCAAGTTATATCAATCATAAAGGTGACTTGGTCAATTGTCGAGATTTTGCTGCTGTTTCATATTCAGAATTGGGTAGCAAAACAAGAGGGGCTTATAATCTTTTTGCCGATTTAATTTTAACTTATGCGCCATTAGGGGTGCGGACTTTGCGATATACTTTGACTCGAGATGATACGGCTTTTTTATCGGATAAATTGACGGAAGATTTAATTGGAGAGGTAGTTGGAAAAATGCAAGGGAAATAAAAATACCAAAATATTATACCTACCTTTGAAAAATAGCACGTCTAATTCTAAACCTAAATCAATATAATTTCAGCCCTCAACCCTAAAATATAAAGCCATGCATTTAAAACTTATTTTAGCAAATTTACCCAAATTTAAACATTTAGAAAAAAGTGAGGCAGTTGGCCAATTGCAAGCCATTTTAGACGAATTGGGCTATGATATTGGCAGAAGTGGAGTGGATAAGATATATGGAAAGGCGACTAAAAAAGCTTTGGAAAAATTTACGGAAACAGGTCAAATTAAAAAAAATGGAAGTATTGGAGTCCATACGCTTGCGGCTTTAACTGCACCGATAACAGTTACTCCTCCTCCTATAATAAATACGGAAGGTTATGTTCCATTGTCTTGGGAGAAAAAAAAGCATCCAGAAAGAAAAAAATGGTCTGCTTTTGTCTTTAAAATGGTTGATTTCTATTTTGATGATTCTTTTACTGCCTGTGAAGACATTACTCGTTTTAGAAGGGATTATCATAGCCTGAACAGGCAACAAAAAATTAATGTTTGGGGAGAGTTAATCTCTGCCGTCTGTAAATTTGAAAGTGGTTGGGATCCAACGAGTAGAATGACGGAAACTACGATGAATATAGACCCCGTTACGGGCAGACAAGTCGAAAGCGAGGGATTAATGCAACTGTCCTACCAAGACAAAAGAAATTATAGGAGGAATAAAAGAATCAAGTGCCAATTTGATTGGAAGAAGGATAAACCTTTATTTGAGAAAAATCCTAGAGACCCTAATATAACCATTTTAAATCCTTATTACAACTTGGAATTCGGAATAGGTATTCTAGCGAATCAAATTAAAAAGCGAAAGAAAATAGCTTTAACGAAAAGTAAGTATCTCTATTGGTCTGTCCTTAAAGATGGGGGGAGATATAGCAAAGTGGATAAAATAATTGCTTATGTTGAAAAGTTGAAATTGTAAATTTTCGATGTTTCGATGTTTCGATGTTGCCGTGTTGCGATGTTCTACGATAGAACATCGCAACACGGCAACATCGAAACTAATACCCCAATGTCATCCGATTCGCATTCATCACCAATTGCTCCCCATCTTCGGCATTTTTAAAGACGACAAACAAATCTCCCTTGGAAATAGTGGATTGAATCTTGATGTTATAGGTTGTTCTGGTACTTTTTTGTTCGTTAAAATTCTCCACAGCAGTTGTACCAATGATAGTGCCTGTAGCACTACCTTCCCTTATTTCTACGTTGCCTTTATAATGATACCCTTTAGTGTAATAGGCAGCTAATTGGACATTTTTTAAATTCGCTAAATCAAAGTTTTTGAATTTTAAAAAAGCATTATGTTTAAGCCCCCTAACGACTACTCTTTTGCCCCGCTTCCAGACATTCGCTCCGCCCGAAAATTCGTCGGCGTCCTCTGCTTCAATTACGGGTGTTTTGAAAATAAATTGTTCTTGTGCCGCCAATTTCGAGCCTTCTACTTCCGCATTTCCTTTATCCAAATAAGAAGCCATTAAAACATAGATACCATCGGATTTTGATTGTAAATGCTCTTTGAAATCTAGTGTGCCAGCCAGCGGTAAATCTTTTGTCATTTTGTTTTTATCTGGCTTTAATGATAAAATGTAATTGACTATTTTTTTGACATCAGCAATCTCTAATTGTGGATGGGCAGCCATCATCGTTTCGCCCCATATTCCCGAACTTCCTTTGATGATATTACTAACTAATTGATTCTTATCAGCTTTGGAATATTTATTCGCAATGTCCATATAACTTGGGCCAGCCACTTTTTCGTTGATGGCATGACATGCCTTACAGTCACTTTCATTGATGAGTTTTAGACCTACAGGCACGGTGTTTTGTTGATGCCCCAAAGCAGCGACTATCAAATCTTCCCCTTCTGGAATATAATTCAGCGTTACTTTTACGTTTTCGGACGTAATTCCTTGATTTTCCGTACTGCCATCTTCGGCATCATTTACAACAATTTTGTAATCCACTTTTTGACCATCATAAAAGAATCTATCTGTTTCATCTAAAACTATTTTTAAGGCTGGTGGGTCATTGCCAACGATGACTTTTTGATAAGTAGTGGCACTTTCCCCTGCTGGATCGGTCACTTTTAGTTCAACGTCATAAATACCCGCTTCGGAAAAAGTAAACCTAGGTTCCGCTTCCGTAGCTTGTACGGCATCGGCTGTAAAAGACCAAGCATATTGTAAGGCCTCTTTATCATAATCTTTGGAATTAGCCGCAGAAAATTGAACCGTTAATGGGGCTGCTCCAACGGTTTTATCCGCAGTTACCCCAGCAATAGGCTGGCGATTTCCTTCAATGTATCGAATTCTATCGAGGCGAGCATCTATATTTCGACTATTCCATTTTTGCCCGTATTCCAATACATATAAATGACCATCCGAACCAAATATCATATCCATAGGATGGGAAAATTCAGTACTCGGCATAAAAGATTCTGCTTTGACATAATTATGGTTGTCATCTAGGGTAATTACATAGACCCAATCTCGCATCCATTCATAAACAAAGAGTTTATTTTCAAAGTAATTGGGAAAAAGCTGCTCTGCATCAGGATAATCTTCCGCATGATAAACCATGCCACCCATAGGATTGACGCCGCCATCACCCAACCATGGAAACTCCTCCGAAGCAGCATAAGAAAACCAGACCATCGACTCTTGAGCAGGTGGTAAATTTTGAAGTCCTGTATTATGAGGCGAATTATTGACCAATTTGGCAGGGTTAAATTTTTGCCCTGTTTTTTCCGTCGTAAAATTATGGTCGCCATAAGCTTGATTATTACCACGAGTAAAAGGCCATCCGAAAAAGCCTGCTTGTCGAGCTTGGTCAAATTCGCCCATGCCTGCTGGTCCACGCAGACTATCCGACTTTCCTGCATCGGGTCCAACATCGCCCCAATAAACAAAGTTCGTTTTGCTATCAATAGAAAAACGGAATGGGTTTCGACAACCCATGACATAAATTTCAGGTCGAGTATTGGCTGTACCTTCGGGAAATAAATTACCATCAGGTATGGAATAAGTACCGTCGTCTTTGGGTTGGATTCTTAAAATTTTACCTCGTAAATCATTCGTATTGGCAGCCGATTTTTGTGCATCCCATAAAGCCCGGTTTGGTCGTTCATCCATTGGTGCATAACCTTGCGACTCAAAAGGATTGGTATTATCACCGACCCCAATATAGAGCAATCCATCTTTTCCAAACTCTAAACTACCTCCACTATGACAGCATTTTCGAATAATTGGAATCTCAAATAACACCTTTTCAGAAGCCAACAATAAAGAATCGCCCACTAAGTCAAATCTAGAAATATGTTGCTTCCCAAATTCCTTATCCGATTCATCTATGGCAGAATAGAATAAATAAATCCAGTTGTTTTGGGTATAATTCGGGTCTACTGCAATCCCCATCAATCCGTCTTCATTTTCGTAGCGCACGGGCAATTGAGCAATCGTCTTAGTCGTCGCATATTCAAAGTCATACAATTTTATTCCGCCTCTTCGTTCTATAAAAATAATCCCTCGACCTGGCAGTTCGTCCAATTCCATCGGTTCATCTAAATTGAAATCTAAGACTTCTTTGACAAATCGGTTTTCTTCTGGAACGGCCAGGGAATGCGCCAGTTGATAATCCAGTTGGCCATCTCCAATAGCATATTGAATACCGCCCAATAAATGTTGTAAAAACAGCGGTTCTTGATAAGTTTCCTCGGTATGCCCCAAGCCCGTATAAAAAGCCCGCCCACCGTCATAATCATGGTACCATGCCATTGGATGACTCGCCCCATTTGTACCGCCTTCATAACTGGTTTCATCAATCGTCAATAGGACATTCACATCGGGATTGATATTTTTAAAATTATACCATTCATCTTTTTTAACCCAAGTTTCTTCCAAAAAAGAAGTAGATGGATGCGTTTGATTTATGCAATTCAAAGTAGCGGTTTGTATCTTCGGATGCCCCTTGAAATAAGCCCCGACCAAATCATTATACCATTTCCAATCATACTCTGTATCTGTAGCTGCATGTACGCCTACAAAGCCACCACCTGCTTGAATATAGCGTTCAAAACTAGCTTGTTGTGGATAATCCAACACATCTCCCGTCGTATTCAGAAAAATAACCGCAGCATATTGTTGCAAGGTCGCTTCCTCAAAATAATCGGCATTTTCTGTGGTATCCACTTGAAAGCCATTTTCTAGACCTAATTTTAGGATAGCTGTTTTTCCTGATTCAATCGCCGAATGTCGAAATTTAGCTGTTTTGGAAAAAACTAAAACTTTAGGCGTTTGCTTTGTACAGGAAGTGCCAAGGAAAATAATGGCTAAGGCGAGAAGGGTGAGGAAGCGATTTTTCATTGTTGTATTATAAATTTATGCTGTTTTTGGTGAAATTGATTGTTATTTTTGATGCGTGGTGAAATTACGAAAAAAAGTTGGATTTTAGGATAGCCGTAACAAGATTTGTGAATGAGCGCTTCTACGTAACGAGCATAGTTTTGCCAGTTGAGAATCGCTAAGCATCATGTATTTGCCATAATTTCGTTAAATTTTGCTTGCCAAATATAGCAACAGATAAGAAATAAAGTGTACAACCATAAAGTATTTCTATATTATAAAAGTAATCCGTGGAGACTATCCGTGGAAAATTAAGATAGACTTAATTCCCCACGGATAGCCTCCACGGATGAAAAATTGTATATTTTATATCATTATATAGCAATTAATCCAGCATTAATAATTATTTTAATAATGGAGTCTTATTTTGCGATCAAAACATAAAAATCACTATGAAAATTATAATAATACAGTTTCTCTTTTTTTTACTCTTCTTCAGTACTAGTGGTTTACGCATGAAGTTCTAAATAGTATTTATTGTAACTTTGCGGT
>JAFMDF010000485.1 GCA_017857395.1 Bacteroidota bacterium
TAGAGCGCAGGATTCATAATCCTGAGGTCGGCGGTTCAAGCCCGCCTCGCGCTACAATACAATTTTAAAAGCCTTGTAAATCAATGATTTATGAGGCTTTTTGTTTGTTCGGACAATTATTCGGTCAATTCTTACCCCTTTTTCTCCAATAATTCGTCTTTTTCTCACCTTTTACTAATTCTTTCTATAAATCTACATTAAAAAAGTCTCATCCTTCTCAATAACTCCTTAATTTCCGAAACTAAAATTTATACATATGAAAATTTGGAAGTATACTATTACAACTTACGATAAAAATATTAATTCCATCTTTCAAAAGAAGAGATAATTAAGTCTGCATTTGATTGCAGTACCACCAATGAAGGTAAGTGGTTAACTGTCTACTCCTTTTCCGATTATGTAAACAAAAGTAAATCATTTATAAATTATCAAAATAACTAAATATGAGACCTGTATTTTGGAATACCATAGGATTTATAGTAGTGGCAGGTTTATTAATTATTGCTGCTAACTATTTTTTTACTGAACCTTTAAAACAGTTAGACAATGGAAAATGAGTCAATGAAGATGACGTTGAGTATTATTCATTCTGCACCAGTTAAGTATATTGTGTTTACAGTCTGTTTGATAATTTTACTAGCCTTTTTGAAATGGTTTTTGTCAAATGTTATTTTGACTAAAAAAGGTTCAGTAAATAATTGAATGGGCGATATTTTTATTAATTGGATTAGAATATTCAAAATTAAAAAAGCATTTAAAAAATAACTACGCAAATATACTGCGTAGGTTAAGTCTATACTTGCATTCAGAAGACAAAAACTAGATAAATCAAATGGTCAAATCCGCATAAAGACGGACGGTTAACAGGAAAAATTGTTTAACCAGTCCGACGTACGGGCGGACGTAATACCATTTGATTATGACTATTATAATCTCTCATTGGATTTCTTTGATTATTACTGAAGAAGTCCTAGGGCTCTAATGTCTTCGGCAGCAGTTACTTCCTTTACTGGGAGTAACTGCTATTAGTTTGTGCACTTCCTATTCTAAGGAAGTATAATATTGGAATACAAAGAATTAAGCTTTTCAAGTAACCATCTTTTACCAAAGAAATTTTGTGCTTGCGTTAATTCATTCAAGAAAGAAATAATAGGAGCAGTCGAATTTGTCGGATTTTCAACTAAAGTAATAAGACGGCGCAAATACTGAATGAATCTAATATAATTTATTCTTCGAGCCTTTGAATATATTTTACTTCGTTGTACGGCTTTCTCTTTTGCTAAACAGAGACTGAATAAGTAATCATATTTAGAATTATCTTTTAAAAATAATTCGAATTCTGCTTTTAAATGTACCCCAATGGCTTGAATTTTAAATAATTCTGTTGAAAAGGAATAGCTTTGAATGGTATCTATTGCGGCTTCATAGCGTTTGTCTATACAATTTATTGCCGCTTTCCCCCAATAATAGGCATCAGATTTTAAAGGTGCCTCCACTTTTGTATGGTATTCATCAAAGAAATTGTTGGCAAATGCCGATGCTTCCAGATGACTGGCGGTCACGATAATATTATTAAAACTTATGCCAGTCAGCTGTCCATATTGCAATAGTAAGTTATGCTTAAATCCAAATTGATAATGTTCAAATAATTCTTTGATTCCATCAATTGCTTTAGCATTACTTAAAATAACACTATCATTAATACAACAAAATAAAAAGTATTGCTGGTAGGATTTAGGCAATTCATTGAAGTATTGATGGTATAAAATTTTGAAATTAAGATAATGATTTAAGCCCCATTCTTCTGGTCGATTTATTCGGTTTTGTAATAACTCAATAGGTAAAATAACTGGATGTTCTAAGGGAGGTAATAAAGGCGTTTGTTTTAACATCGCTGACCTAATCTTCAAATCGTGTTGTTGTCTTAAATGAGTTAATTGATGATAAATAGTTAAATATTGATTCGCTTTTTCCAAAACCATAGATTCTGGCTTCACACGAAGGCTTGCATTGGGTTGATAATATAGTTGGCTATAAAGTTGAGTTAACAAATAATAGTCCTTTGTCGCTTTAATTGGCTTTGTTTCTAATTGCTCTATTAATTGATAAGTGGTACTTTCAAAGAAATGGTTGTCGCCTCGCTCCATTAATTCCGAAGTAAAAAAATAGTCACTCAATTCTTCTGCTTGCTCAATTTTTTGGTGAATTAAAAACTTTTTGACTTGCTGATAAAAATTAGATAACAAGTTGTTAAATACTTTATTATTATAAGCTTTTTGAGCGTAAATTTTAGCGTAAATACTTTCTTTACTCCATTTAGGATGGTCAAAATGAGGAAACCCTTTTTCGATGACGATATATAATTGAAGTAAAGTTTTGTTGGTATTAGCCCAAGGAGAATCTAACCATTTTTTTAATGCCTTCCATTCCTTTTCCGATAATAATTGTATTAGCTGAAAGACCTTAGTTTGCTTCATAAGATTTAATGATACTTAATAGCTTTTTTTTTGATTTAATTGATTGGTAATCAAAAGATTAATTATGTTTTGATGGAGCAATAATAATATTTTTTTATGATAATGCCTAAAAAATCGTCTTAACATATATTTTTTATTCTTATGAAATTGGATTCTAATTTAAATTTTGGCTTAAATGACTACCTAGCTTATTTATCGCTTTAAAAATCAGAATTCAAATACATGCTAAAAAATACCATGTTTAATACTAGTAATTTGCTACCGCCACTTAACAATTTACTACCTAATAATAAAAAAGCCCCGCCAGACCCATTTTTTTCATTAACTTGGAAATCTACTCATCCACCTATTTTTATTTTTTACACCCTTTAATATTTTTTATGCCAAAACTTCGCTACCTCAAGGTGCGCTTTGCGCAGCCTATCTTCCCCTATGATATACCTAAATTTAGGGCTGCTGTCATAGAAAAGACAGAACGCAAAGCTGCCCTCTTTCACAACCACAAAGACGATAAGCAGGTTTTTTATCGCTATCCTTTGATTCAATACAAAGTGACGCAGAAAAAGGCAAGTATTATTTGCTTAGAATCGGGAACTGATGAAATTCACCATCTCTTACAACACCGAGATATGCAGCTTCGCATTGGTAATGAGACACATATTTTTGAGGTGGAAGATGTGGATTTACATTACCATCAAGTGCAAACTTGGACTTCTGAGTTTGAATATAGCTTACTCAATTGGTTAGCACTTAACCAAAAGCATTTGCAAAGATGGCAAGCATTGGAAGGCGATGAAACTGCTCAAATTGACCTGTTACAAAGCATTCTCAAAGGAAATATTCTCGCATTTGCCAAAGGTATTGATTGGTGGATAGAAGACCAAGTTACCTTAACCATAACTCAAATCAAACAAATCAAACCCCTAACCTTCAAAAGGAAAGACTTGCTCGCTTTCTCCATTAATTTTAAAACCAATGTCAGTCTGCCCAATTATGTCGGATTAGGGAAGGGAAGTAGTATTGGGTTTGGGATAGTGAAATTAATTAATGAAAAAAATGACCAATGAAATATTTATATGGATTAAGCATTCAAGGTATTCAGTCTTACATTTTTGCGACCAATAAATTGAAAGAAATTATTGGAGCCAGCCAATTGGTTAAGGATTTACCCAAACAAATAATTGAAGAAATATTAGGTAAGGAACTAGACGGTAACAATATTTTAATTGACGCCGCAGGAAATTTCAAATATGTATTTGATGAGTTGGAGGATTGTAATTTAGTTTTCAAATGTGCACTAATGAAATTTCAGCAATTGGCTGGTGATATTACAGTAAGTCAAGCTGTTGTAGAGGCATCTTCTATAGGCAAAAGGGAGATTGACAATTTAGAAGATAAGTTAAAAGTACAACGTAATAAACCTACTATATCCATTCATCTAGGAACTCAAGCGATACGCAAAAATCCAAAAACAGGAAAACCTATTATCGATAAAGATAAAGATGATTATTTAGATTTTAATCAAAAAAAGAAAAGAAAGGCATTTAAAAAAGGAAAAGGAATTGCTCCGTTTAGCAATAGGTTAAATCTAATGGGTGACATAGAAAAAATAGGGGAAGGCAAGGAAAGTTGGATAGGGGTTATTCATGCCGATGGGAATAGTCTAGGTAAAAAGGTGGTTCAATTAGCAAGTAGAATTGAAACAGAAAACTTAGATACGACAAGTATATTTAGAGAATTTTCTTGTAAACTTCAATTGGCTACTGAAAATGCAGTTAAAAGAGCCTTTGAAGAAGTTTTCTTTCCAGAATATAAAGAAAAAGAAATCCCTTTTAGACCTATTATTATTGGTGGGGATGATGTAACAGTTATCACTAAAGGTGCATTAGCCCTTGATTTCACAGAATCATTTCTCTATTACTTCGAGAAAGAAACTAAAGTACATTTAAGTTATTTAACAGAGTTCAAAGACGGATTAACTGCTTGTGCTGGAATCGCTTATACAAAGTCTCATTATCCTTTTCATTACGGCGTTGATTTAGCAGAAGATTTATGTAATCAAGCTAAGAAAGATACTAAATGCATTTCTGTAGATCTACCACCCTCTTGCTTAATGTTCCATAAGGTTCATTCTAGTTATGTTAGAAATTGGAAAGATATATTAACAACAGAGTTAAATTCAGGTGGTATTAATCTAGCTTACGGTCCCTATTATATTGATGAAAAAATAGGTAAACCTACTATTGGTTCTCTAAAAAATTACGCACGATTATTACATGAAGAGGAATCTCCTAAATCAAGTATCCGAAGATGGTTGTCTGAATTAGGAAAAGACAAAATAAGAGCCAATGACTTGATGAAGCGGACAAAAGATATGACACATAAAAAATATTGGGATGAACTAAATCTAGCCACTACTTTATCAAATCAATTATCTAACACTCATTTATATGATGCACTAGCTATTGAAGATTTAAATTATTAAACAATGAAAATACAATATCAAATACAATTTCATGATTTTTGGCATACTGGTTCTGGTTTGTCGGGTGGGGTTTTAGTAGATTCAGAGGTAATAAAAACAGACAATGGATTGCCTTACATTCCAGGAAAAACATTGAAGGGATTGATTAGAGATGCTGCTAAAATTTTGAGTAGTACCGATACAGGTCTACTTTCAAATCAATTTATAGAGGGAGTTTTAGGTAGTAAAACAAATACTTCTTCCTGCCACTTTTCTAATGCCTATTTATCGGCAAAACTCCAACAATATCTTGGAGAAGATAAACAGATAAAGGACTTATTGTATCAATCCATAAGCTCTACTGCGATTGATCAGAATGGTCAAGCAATTGATAATTCATTACGAGCTATTGAAGTAACTGTACCTATAGTATTATACGCAGAAATTCATGGTTTCCCTGATGACCAAGCATTACAAGATAGTTTAAACTACTG
>JAFMDF010000118.1 GCA_017857395.1 Bacteroidota bacterium
CCTAAAACCTTTTTATAGGTCAGAACGGTACATCCATTAGAAGAAGGATTAAGACAATTACCTTTGTTAGCGTCAAACCTATATTCCTTACCGGTCAGAACGGTACATCCATTAGAAGAAGGATTAAGACAAACGACTGAGCGGTTAAAGAAGTAAAAGATATAGCAGTCAGAACGGTACATCCATTAGAAGAAGGATTAAGACGATTGAATTTTTCATGTATAATAGCTTTTTAAAAGTCAGAACGGTACATCCATTAGAAGAAGGATTAAGACTTTATACTTATTTCTAAGCATATCCATCGTTAAAGTAGGTCAGAACGGTACATCCATTAGAAGAAGGATTAAGACATAACAACTGCTTTTGCTATATCATAACCGTCCATAGTCAGAACGGTACATCCATTAGAAGAAGGATTAAGACCCCTTTGCCACCATCTGTACGATAACTCTTCTTGCCTGTCAGAACGGTACATCCATTAGAAGAAGGATTAAGACCATGTCTAAATTAATCGGAGATGTTTTTCAATCGGAACGGTCAGAACGGTACATCCATTAGAAGAAGGATTAAGACTCTTTTACCCCTTTTGCCTCGGTCTGTTTTGTACCCGTCAGAACAGTACATCCATTAGAAGAAGGATTAAGACCATTAGTATTAGAAAAGATTGCTCCAAAAAATAAATAAGAAACTACCACATACTTCCCCAAATTCCTTACCTTTCCCAAAAAATTATAGCATATGAAGCGATTAACCACTTTTTCTTTGATGACCATTTTGCTAATGAGCCTAATTGCTTGTTCCGCTGACAAAACAGCGAAGGAGGAAGCAGCTAAAACAACACTTACCGAAACCCCTAAAAAATTAAAAGCCTTAATTATTGATGGCGAAAACAATCACGGTGTTTTTCCATTGACGACCATCTTGATGCGAGATTATTTATTGGCATCAAATTTATTTACCGTAGACCATGCTCGAACTGCTTTTACTTGGCAAGGGCCACATTATGACCAAGAAGCTTTGGGTGTCAAAGCGGCGGATGCAGCTATTTTAATAGAAAAATATCCTTTACCGAATGGGCAAAAAACAATAGCAGTGGAAAAACCTACGCCTGACTCCACTTTTAATCCTGATTTTGCAGCCTATGATGTAGTGATTTCTAATATGGGCTGGCAAGCTTCTACTTGGCCAGCAGGAACGAAAGCTAATTTTGAAAAGTATATGAAAAATGGCGGAGGCTTAGTTATTGTACATGCTGCTAATAATTCCTACGGCGATTGGGACGAATTTAATAAGATGATTGGCCTTGGTGGTTGGGGCGGAAGAAATACAGAAACTGGCCCTTACGTATATTATAATGATGCAGGAGAAAGAGTGGATGATCCATCCGATGGTGCTTGTGGGTCGCATGGACCGCAACAGGAATATGTCCTGACAACTCGAAGTCCAGAACATCCAATTATGAAGGGTTTGCCTACGAAATGGTTGCATGTTTATGATGAATTATACGATAGATTAAGAGGCCCTGCGGAAAATATGACGGTTTTGGCAACGGCTTATTCGGATGTAGAAAAAAATGGCCCACCTTGGGATAAAAAAGTCAATGGTACAGGCAGACATGAACCACTTTTGATGGCAATTGATTACGGCAAAGGGCGAGTCTTTCATTCTGGAATGGGACACATGGGGACAGCGATGGAATGTGTCGGTTTTATGACAACTTTCCAACGGGGTGCAGAATGGGCAGCGACTGGAAAAGTAACGCAAGCCATTCCTACTGATTTTCCAACAGAAACAGCAACTTCGACTAGGAAATGGGCAAATAGAAAACCTCTTTAGTGGGGTAATGAGCTGATGAGGTTATGAGTTGATAAGACTTACCTCATCAACTTATTATCTCATAGCCCCGTTACCTCGAAACCTTGTAACCTCACAACCTAATTTCTCAACAACATGACAACAATTATCAGAAACGGCTTATTCTTCGATGGCACAGGCGCAAAGGGTAGAAAAGCCGATATAGTGATTCAGAATGGCAAAGTAGCGGCTATTCACGATAAAGCACCAAAGATTGAAGGGGCTAAAGAAATTGATGCGACCGACAAATGGGTCACGCCAGGCTTTGTGGACATTCATACGCATTATGATGCGGAAATTGAAGTCATGCCCGGTTTAGAAGA
This sequence comes from Bacteroidota bacterium, assembly GCA_017857395.1. Lineage (GTDB taxonomy): Bacteria > Bacteroidota > Bacteroidia > Chitinophagales > Saprospiraceae > JAFMDF01. Next base: position 2,178 of record JAFMDF010000118.1, read on the forward strand.
ATCAGTGCGGCATGGAACGACGACCGTAGTAATGGGGAATTGTTCTATTTCTGCGGCATTGGGTAAAGATGAAGATATTGTAGACTTATTTTGTCGGGTCGAAAATATGCCAGCGCAGGTTTTGACGGAATGGATAAAAGATAAGATTACTTGGAATAATTTAACGGAATATTACGAGCATTTAGAAAAATTGCCGATGGGTCCAAATGTGGCGAGTTTTGTCGGTCATTCTAATCTTCGGATAGCGGCAATGGGCGTAGAACGGAGTTTTAAAAGCCCGAATGCGACGAAGGCAGAACAGGCAAAAATGAATAGTTATTTGGAAGAGGCAATGGAAGTAGGTTATTTGGGCATGTCCATTGATATGTTGCCTTTTCACCGTTGGGCAGGCGTTTTTACGGAAAAATACAAAGGCACTTCAGTACCTTCTCAACAAGCTTCGGTCAAAGAATACCGAACTTTAGCGAATGTTTTGCGGAAGCATAATCGAGTATTACAAGCCACCCCAAATGCCTTGGATAAAATGTCAGGCGTTCATTTATTAAGAATGAGTTCTGGTATTTTTAGAAAGCCTTTGAAGACCACAATTGTGGCAGCAATGGATTTAAAATCAGATGAAAGTATCTATAAACTCGTCACCAAAGGAGCGATGATAGGCAAAAAATTGTTTAATGCAGATATGCGTTTTCAAGCCTTGTCGATGCCTTTTTTGAATTATGGAGAAGGGCCGATTACGCCTTTATTTGAAGAATTTCCGTCGATGGTTGAAGTGATAGGCGCAACGCCTGCGGAACGTAAAAAAGCTTTTCAAGACCCCAAATTCAGAAACTGGTTTAAAAAGGATTGGCATCATAAAGGGACTTCTGTTTTTCCTCGATTATTACAAGAAATGACGGTGACCAAAGCGCCTGATACCACTTTAGTCGGCAAAACCTTCCATGAATTAGCTGCTGAAAAAGGATTAGAAGGCTTAGATTATTTTATGGATTTGATTGTTACTCACGATACCGATTTGATTTGGAAATGTACGGCTGCGAATCATCGAGATAAAGTGCGCGTGCAATTATTAGCGCACCCTGCGACGATACCGGGTTTTAATGATTCGGGCGCACATAATGTCAATATGGCTTTCCACGATGGGTCTTTACAAGCTTTGCGACAGGCTTTAGATTATCCAACTATTTTGCCTATTGAAAAAGCGATTTATAGATTGACTAAAATGCCTTGCGATTGGTTAGGCTTAGATGCCGGTTCATTGGAAGTTGGTCGACGGGCGGATGTTTGTGTGATTGACCCTTCTAAACTAAATTCGGGTTTAACAGAAGAACCGATTGAAGATTATCATCCTAGTTTGAAAGGGGCTTATCGGTATGTTAAGCGTTCTGATGGGGTTGTAAATCATGTGTTGATTAATGGGGAAGAGGTATTTGGTTCTGCTAATGGTTTTGTGGCGGATTTAGGACAAAAACAGTATGGGCGATTATTGCGGAGTAAGCATTAGAGTCTTTCTTTCCGTGTATTTTGTTCCCAATTCTGTAGCGATTGTACTCAAGTTTTCTTGATACCGCCGTTCCAAACTTAAGGCTAATAAATTGGTGATTTGCAGTTTTAACATCATCAAATCAAAACGTCGAGCCGTTTCATTGATGGTTTCTGGAATCGGCAAAGCAGATAGATAGCGTTCTATCTGATGCACATCGTCTGAACTGAGGTCATTCCAGCGGTCACGAGTTGAAAATTCATCAATCCTGTAATCATATACTGGTTGTGTCTTTAATTTGCTGCAATAATAAGGATTTAGGGGGCAGCTTATTGGCAGTTAAGTACCGAGTATCAAATAATTCCAATAAAAAATTAAGCTTAAAAAAGGAAAAGGCAAGAAAATATTAAACTCATTTTCGAGTAACCCAACAAAAAAAGCCCTGCATAAATGCAGAGCTTTTAAAGTATGTGATCTGGCTGGGGCTCGAACCCAGGACCCTTTGATTAAAAGTCAAAAAAATACTATATATCGTTATTTATTGATAATTATATTTAATTTATAATTAACTACAAATCAGTTACTTAATAATTTTTCTTTACTTTTACCTTATTGTTCTTTATCTTTGTTGTGTATACTTTTGTGTAAACCGTAATAAATAATAGTGTAGATGGCAACCGTAAATTTAATCCTTTATAAGTCCAAAAAATTGAAAGATGAGAAGCACCCTGTAGTGCTTAGAATCACCAAAAATCGTAAACGAAAATACATTACTTTAGGCTATGCCTGTACACCCGACCAATGGGATGAAGAAAGAGAGGAATTTAATAAGACCTTCCCAAAATACAAACAGAGGAATCGAGTTTTGACCAAAGAACTATTTCGTGCAGAAGATATATTAGATGAATTTCTGGATGATGGTAAAGATTTCTCGTTAGAAGAATTTAGAGCAAAATATGTAGGTGTCAAGCCAGTTGATGTTTTTGAATATTTTGATGAAGTACTTGAGTCCTTAAGAAAAGAAGGAAGAATTAAAACGGCTGACTCTTATAAAGGTGTAAAAGGTGCGCTAAAAAATTTTTATAACAAGCCACTTCTGTTTAATGAGATTAATTATTCCTTTCTAGTCAAGTTTGAACAGCACCATAGGCGCAAAGGCTCAAAGGATACTTCTATTGGTGTTTATATGCGCACCTTAAGGGCTATTATTAACAGAGCCATTAAAGACAAAAAATGTAAAGAAAAAGATTATCCTTTCAAAGAATATAAAATAAGTAAGCTAAGTAAGGTAACTAAAAAGCGAGCTATCAAAGCAGAAGACATTGAAAAAATAATCAACTTTAAACCTGATAAAAACACCAAACAGTTACTATCCAAACATCTTTTTATGTTTAGCTTCTACAATATGGGTATGAACTTAAAGGATATGATATTATTAAAACGAGAAAATATTGTCAAAGATAGGATTGAATTCAACCGCTCTAAAACGGGTAAGTTTTTCTCTATTAAAGTTTTACCACCAGTCAAAAAAGTGCTTAATTTTTATAGGCGATATAATCGAGGCAATCCTTATATTTTCCCAATTCTTGACAAGAGCTATACGACTCCTGAAAGTATTCAAATGCGGATTGAAAGTGCTATGAAAACTTATAACAAACATTTGAAAATTATTGCAAAAGAAACGGGTATCGAAAATCATATTACCTCCTATGTTGCTCGTCATAGTTGGGCTACTATTTTAAAACGACAAGGCGTTAGTACTTCCATGATTTCTGAAATGATGGGACATAGTACGGAGTCTGTTACACAAAGCTATTTGGATAGTTTTGAAAATGAGGCTTTGGATAAGGTGAATGAGTTGTTGTTGAAATAAAGAGTGCTACTTTCGATTAGCTCTAGGCTTTCGTCCATGCTTTTTTTCATAAGCAGCAATATGTTTATTTTCTACCTCTTCAGCTTTCTTTCTGCCTTTAATTCCTTTAATAAGGATTTTACCGTAGAATCTTGCCCATCCACAATGGCATTAAACAAACCTAGTTGTCGGCGCAATCGGTCGGACAAACCATCTTTGCCAATTGGGTCAGAACTAATGCCGTACTTAACTACATCATCATCAATGCTGTCCATTATTCCATAGAGGTGATGCTCTAGGTCATTGTCGTGGGAGTTCCGATGTTTGGCCATGAATTAGGAAAGTAAGTTGGCTAAGAAATCATTATTGTTCCAGCCTTTGGTATTGGCGAAGGTTTCGTAGATATAGGCAGGAATATGTTCGTAAGATTTTCCTGTTTTTTTTTGATAGGCTTTACTGGTAAGACTTAATAAGGCTTCAAAAGAATCATCTTTGACCATTTTTTCAGGGTCAGCTATAATGCTTTCATAAGTTATTTTTCCTTTTGCAACTGCCATACAACGGGCATAGAGAAAGCCATCTACTGAAAAAGATTGCTCTGCTCCTTTGTAAGCATTTTGCTCTGTATTTTCAGCATATTGTTGTTCGTCTAGTTGGTATAGTTTTTCAGAAAGAATATCGTCAAAGGCTTTGATTTTCTCAACTGATAATTTACTTAAATGATTAATAGCAGTAGCCATAATCATTGCTGCTTTACGCTTTTTCCAATCTAACAAATCAATAATTTCCCAAAATTCATCGGCTGATAAAGCCTTAGATTTTTTTGGAAACCAAATCGCTACTTCCTGCTCACCATTGGCGGCTTGCCCTTGGAGCTTTTCAAGGTATTCCTTGTTTAAATCTTTTAGCTTTACTCTATGTATAGTCATTTAGAAAATACTTATTATCAATAATTATGCTTTACAAATATAAGTAAACAAATATTAAATATCCTGTTTTAGTGTCATTAATTTATTTCTTTCACCAATATGCTTATAATATTCAAAGCTCCCCCCGCATTCCCATTAATCTCTTCAATAGTTCGGATAACTTTACCAGCATCGGCATCATCAAAAATACCTTGGTCGTTCATATCCCTGAAAGGAAATTGAAATAAAATGATTTTATCAATCATTCCATTTTTAGTCAAATAGCTAATGATGGTATTGATAAAAGTCATTTGGTCCGCTCGTAAATGATCAACTTGTAAAAATTGGGCAAAGGATTTATTGGCGGCATTAATGTCAAAACCAATAATACCGCAGATAAAAACACCGAACAGTTGTTCACTATATTCCTTAATAAAATCTGCCTTTCGGCCTCGTTTTTCCCCATCAAAAAGGATTTATTCTAATTGTACTAATTCTTCTTGGGTGATGGGCAGATTAGTGGATAATTTAGAAATGGTTAGCTGGGTTTTATTATTTCTAATAAAACTTTCAACTCGCTTTTTATAGATACTACCGCTATGTGGCACAACGGATTCAATATCCACTCTCTTCCTTTTCCATTAATTTTAAATCATAGAATAGTTTAGCAATCAATCGGTTTCTTTGTACTGATTTTGTTAAAATATTAGCAGGTGTTACGCCTAATGGTAATAATCCTGGGCTATGAATTTCTAATCGATCTTGGTACAAGTTGGTAAAAATATCTCCTCTCATCGTGTAATTTCGATGTGCAATAGCATTAGCAACTAATTCTCTAATTACTTTTGGAGGATAATTGTAAATATATTTTCTAAATATTCCGTCTGCCACTTCAACAAACTCATTAAATATTATTCTATCCAACCATGTAATTTTCTAATGTCAATCATTTTCTCCAAAATACTATTCCAAGTGGATTGTTGCAATAATAGCTCATTTGGAAACATACAACCATCCCAACAAATATGCTTAAAAGCTTTTGTTAATTTGCCGTCTTTCCTACGTAGCCAATGACTTGCATCTGTGGCTATTTCTAATTTTCCATTAGGGTCATTCGCTGGGCAATGGCGGCCTGTTTTGTCATGTGCGCCACTTCCATGAACTGTCCCGTCGTTTTGGGCTACATGGAAATCTATCGTCCACGGACGAAGTGCATCGGTAACTATTTTTAGTCCTTCGGTTAAAGCGGCTCGGTTATCCCATTTAAAATCGAGGGGCAAAATTCTATCCTCAGGTTTATTATACCCTAAAAGATACAGTAAAGTATGGGCCATATCTGCTTGAAAGCCAATATTAGGCCGACCTACTGCTTCTAAAGTATCAATCATAGCCTTCCAACTATGCATGCCTCCCCAACAGATTTCCCCTTCCGCCGCTAGCTTTTCCCCATAATCTGCAGCAATGTCACAGGCCGCTCGGAAAGTTTTAGCGATTTTATTAGTATTTCTTTTGGGAGATTTAGCCCAATCTTCTGGTGAACAAGCTGAGTCAATCCGAACGACTCCATGAGGTCGAATCCCTAATTCTCTTAAACGCATAGCAATATTACAGGCCTTTCGCACCTGCTTTAAAAAGCGTTTCCTTTCCGCCAAACTTCCCATTGCAGAACCACCTCCTGTATCTACCCAAACGGGTGCCACCACGGTACCAATTTGAAGATTTCGACTAGCGACTTTTTCCATAAGTCTTTTAATTCCATCGTCTTTGGAATCAATTGAAAAATGAGGATCCGCTAAAAAAAGGTCTATCCCATCAAACTTAATACCATTTACAGATGCTCCGGCAGTTAAGTCTAGCATTGTGTCTAAGTCAATAGCTGGTTCAGCCCCTTCTCCTTTTCCAACGACACCGGGCCATGCAGCATTATGTAATTTAGGGTAATTATTTTTTGACATTTTAGTTATTTTAAGGTCATCATAAATCCATCCTTTACAGATTTAAGATAGATGATTTATCAAAATTTAAAATTCCTTTATTGTAAAGTCAGCATAGGTCTTAACACTTCATCAATATAAATGCCATCTCTTAGGGTCACTTTATCAGGCATTGTTATACATTCATCACATTCATCCTCCATAGTAATCCAACCTTCATAGTCGGTATCAATGAGGTATTGGGTAATCCCTACAAAATCAATTATTCCCTTTCCTGTTTCTGCCCAAGTTCCATCTTTATACATGTCTTTATAATGAACTAAATTTATCAATGACCGGTATTGTTTCATAATGACTAAAGGATCCATCTCTCCTTTGGCCATATGACCAACATCAGGACAATAACCAATAACTTTCTCATCTAATCCATTTAATAGAATTTTATAATCTTCTTCCGTTCTAAAAACTGAGCCTGCGGGGGAATTAGGATGATAAGAACAAGTAATGCCTTTGTCATTGGCCCTTTGGGCGAAAGCATTGACACAAGTCAATAAATTAGCCTGCCGTGCTTTTAAATTGGAACGGTCGCTTTGTGGCATTTGTACAGGCAATAAAATCGTATTAGGGAAATGACTTAAAAATTGTATCCATTTATCTGCTCTTGCTCTTTCCTCCCTTGTTTCTTGAGGATGTAGCCAATCTTCTACCACACATAAAACAGACAATTCTAATCCATACTTATTCAAGGCCTCTTTCATTAAAATAGGGTCTTCTAAATGCTGCATAAAACTGGTTTCAGGCTCAATACCTGTGAAGCCAGCTTTGGCAATGACCTCCATAATGTGTTCTAATTTGCCTTTATATTGTTCTCCCGGCATTTGCCAAGTATAGGTTTCGCAAGCTAATTTTATTTTACTCATGGATTGGTTGATTGTATTGGTTGATTGATTATTAATTATTGGGGTTAAAACTATTTTGACTCCAACGGATTTACGTAAGTACCTAGTGTTAAATAATCGTCATTTTTGATGAGGCTATTTTTTCGTTATGCAAGATGAACAAACACCGTTTGTGAACCGCTTTGCGGATGGGTTGGCATTCTCTGCATAGCCCCGCTACGGAGATAATTTTTAACGCAGCAGAATGGAAAAAGAGTCCATCACAAAATGTGTCGATTATTTGATAGTAGGTACTTAGTTTGTTCTTGCCATCCATCAAAGCGTATAAAACTCCTCCCATCCCTTTCGAGGCGGCGCACCGACCAACAACAGATCAGCCAATGGGTTATTGGTTATTTGTTTTGTTTCCCGATCAAAAACAAGTTTAGTACCGAGTCGTTGCGCTAATACGCCCAAAGCAAATACTTGACTCAAAGGCCCTGCTACATCAAAAGAAGAGCGGCATTTTTCCTCGCCTTTACAGGCCAATAAGAAATTCGCAAAATGATTAGAGGTGCTTTTTGGCACTTTTGGCAAACTAGCAGCCATGTCCATTGCCTTTTCTCTTCCAACAATAGATAAAGTACTACCATGGGAGGCACCTTTGAAGGTTAAATCCTTCCCATAAATAATCTTCCCTGGGTTCAATTTTCTAGTCTGTAATTCTTCATTGCTTGGGGGTGGAATATTAGGGTCTAATTCTGAAGTGTCATACTCTTCTGGTAGTGGCGGTTGATTATCGAGTCCATCGTACCAAGTCAAATCTAGGGCAGGCATATCGCCTCTTTCTGGAAATTTGAAAACCAAGGTAGTAGACATCGGAAAAAAGAAAGGATTATGTCCATCCAATCTAGTTGGATTAATCTCGGAGGGTAAGCCCAAATCAAGAAATTCATGCACCGTGTCCATTGTATGTGCGCCCCAATCGCCCAATGCCCCCATGCCGAAATCGTACCAACAACGCCACTGTCCATTCACAAAGTCTTTATTGTACGCATGTGGCTTAGAAGCCATCAACCAAGTATCCCAATCCATAGTAGACGGCAAGGGTTCCGCATCTGGAAATTTTGACATCTTAGGATCTCATGGATGCCAACGCCGCTTGTTATTCATGTGTGCAGACACTGCCGTCACATCCTTTATAATACCCGCCTCTTTCCAAGCTTTAAATTGAAAATAATTCGCTTCTGAATGCCCTTGATTCCCCATTTGGGTAGCCACTTTATACTTCGCTGCCGCTTGTATCATTAACTCCACTTCGTTGAACGTCCTCGCCATCGGCTTTTCAACATACACATGTTTGCCTAAAGACATTGCCAACATGGTAATCGGAAAATGCGAAAAATCAGGTGTCCCCACACTCACTGCATCTATTTGGTCGCCCATTTTATCAAACATCTCCCTAAAATCTTGGAAGCGAGGAACGTCCGGGAATTGTTCTAAAACTTTTTGGGTATGAGGTGCCCCCATATCCACATCGCAGAAAGCAACAAGATTGGCCAATCCTGTCTTATGTAAATCCATTGTAATTGACCCACCTCTATTGCCAATACCCACACAAGCCAAATTGACCTTGTCGCTTGGGGCTATATATCCTAAAGGCTTTCCTAGTACTTCAGGGGAGACAACGCTGCATCCTGCTAGAGGGCTTATTGCAGCCGCTTTTAAAAAATGTCTTCTTTTCATGTAGTTGGTTGATTAATTATTGATTATTCGCACTACCTGTTAACAGGCATCTAAATGGACATGTAAAAAGGTATCAAGAGTTAGGGGTGTTAAGAGAAATTTTTTGAACTATTTTTTTATCTTTAAAATATCAGTCAATAGGTATATTTGGCCGATAGGTTCTACTCTACCTGCCCATAATAAGAATCCGGCCCATGTTTTCGCTCGTAATGTTTTTGGATCAAAGTATCTTTCAATCTAGGTGCTAAAGGGTTAATGCCTAAAGACAAATAAGCCATTTTTGCACATTCCTCTAATACAGCACTATTATAGACTGCTTTGGAAACCGTCTTTCCCCAAGTAAATGGCGCATGATTTCCTAATAAAATCATTTCTACTTCTTCATAAGAGATGCCCCTTTTTTCAAACTCATTTAGAATTTGAAACCCTGTTTCCTGCTCATAATTTCCCTTAATCATTTCATCAGACATAGGAGGTGCACAGGGAATATCGACTGTTAAATGGTCAGCATGAGTGGTGCCCATGATTGGAATGTCTTTTTGTGCCTGCGCCCATGCAGTTCCATAGGTAGAATGGGTATGTACGATTCCACCAATTTTATCCCAATATTTATATAAAACAGCATGGGTTTTAGTATCCGAAGATGGGCGCATTTTGCCTTCGACTGTATTGCCTTCATAATCAACAATGACCATATCAGCTACTTGTAAATCTTTATAAGGAACACCACTTGGTTTAATAGCAAAGACCCCTTTTGCTCTATCTACTATACTAGCATTACCAAAGGTAAATAAGACCAAACCAAGTTCTGGTAATTGCATATTGGCTTCGTAGGCCGCTTCTTTTATAGTTTTGTAGTTCATTTTTTTAGATAAAGACTATTAAGAGCCTAAGCATTCTTTTCTATTAAATCACCATACTTGGAATATTCCGCATACATTTTTTCATAAATAGCCACTTGTTTTTTATTGGGTTGATAAATTTTATCAAAACCAGCACCCATTTTTTTCATAGCTGTGGGTATATTTTCAAATATGCCCGCAGCTATAGCAGCAAACATCGCCGCTCCCAAAGCACAAGTCTGTTCAGATTTTGCAATTTTAATGGGGCGATTCAAAACATCTGCCATGGTTTGCATAATGAAAGGAGACTTTTTAGCTACCCCACCTAGGCCTATTATTCCTTCTATGGGAATCCCTTCCTCTTCAAATCGTTCCACTATTTTTTTAGCACCAAAGCAAGTAGCCTCTACTAAAGCTCTAAATATTTTAGGCGCATCGCTCCCTAAATTCAATCCAAATATCGCCCCTTTTAAGGCTTGATTCGCATCAGGTGTTCGGCGACCATTGAGCCAATCTAAGGCAATGATGCCTGTTGTGCCTGGGTCAATTTTCTGAGCGGATTTCGTTAATTCTGGAATAATCCGCTCCATCGCTTCCCCAATTAATTGTTTCTTTAATTGCTTATCTAATAATTTACTTTTTCCGACTACTTCCTCTAAGGTCCATGATAGCAAATTTTTAAACCAAGCATAAACATCCCCAAAAGCAGATTGCCCTGCCTCCAATCCCATCATGCCGGGAATAATGGAGCCATCCACTTGGCCGCATATCCCCTTAATCAATTTATCGCCGACTTCTTCCATTGGCGCAATCAACATGTCGCAGGTGGAAGTTCCCATCACTTTGCTTAAATGATAAGGGGCTATTTCTCCTCCAACGGCTCCCATGTGTGCATCAAATGCGCCAACCGCTACGACCACATCCGTCGTCAATCCTAAACGTTTTGCCCATTCTTTTGATAAATTGCCAGCAGGCACATCGGCTGTATAGGTATCTTTAAATAAACGCTCCCTTAAGCCATCCAATAACGGATCTAATTGTACAAAAAAATCATTAGGAGGCAAGCCGCCAAAATCTTCATGCCATAGGGCTTTATGACCTGCGGCACAACGACTGCGTTTCATCTGATGGACATCCTTTCCGCCTGTCAATAAAAAAGGAATCCAATCACAATGTTCTACCCAAGAATAAGCTGCTTTTTGTATTTTTTTATCTACTCGTAAAGTTCTTAGAATCTTTGCCCAAAACCATTCGGAGGAATAAATGCCACCTTCATATTTAGCATAATCTATTGTTGATTGGGCGCATAAATTATTAATTTCTGCTGCTTCTTGGATGCCTGTATGGTCTTTCCAAAGAATGAACATGGCATTAGGGTTTTCTGCAAAAGCTGGTTTCATCGCCAGGGGTGTTCCCGTTTTATCAACGGCAACAGGGGTTGAGCCTGTGGTATCTACGGCAATACCTTTTACTTGGACAGCCGTTCCTTTAGGTGCTGCCTTCAAGGCTTTTTTAATAGATTTTTCTAGTCCTTCTACATAATCCAACGGATGTTGTCGAAATTGATTGGCGGAAGGGTCACAATATTTTCCTTTTTTCCAACGAGGATAATAAAAAATAGCACTACTTACTTCTTTTCCATTTTGGGTATTTACAACTACGGAACGAACGGAATCTGTGCCGTAATCAACGCCTATTACTACGCTCATACATTCTATTTTTGAGAAGTCAGAAGTCAGACCGCCCAAGAGTACTCGGGGCGGTCTGACTGACTTCTTTTTCAATTTTTCAACAAAAATTCAGTCGTCACTTTATTAAATCGTTCTAAATCTTCCCAATGATGGACATGTCCACCTGTTGGAAAAGTAACTAATTCAGCACCCGCAATTTTTTCATGTAAAATATCAGAAAAAGGAGGAGGGGTAAAAATATCCATGCTGCCAATTGTCACCATAGTCGGCACTTTTATTTGATGTAAACGATCCACGGAATTATGGTGAATGCAAGCATCTAATTGCCCTTCAAAACCATTTTGCGTTTGGGGATTGGTAGCTGTTGCTGCCCCTTGTTGCCCTTCTTTTAAATCTGCCATGCCCGCTTCATAATAAGGCGGTGCAAAAATCCATAATTGCAATAATTCCATAAAATCTTCTGGTTTAGAAGTCACCCTTAATTTCTTTAGGTTTTCATAAACCGTCTTAGCATAATTATTAAAAATAGGCCAAGTGCTAATCAACACTAAACAAGATACCCTATCGGGATAGTTGATGGCTACTTCTTGAGCAATCGCACCGCCCATAGAGATGCCAGCTACTTTAGCTTGTTGAATGCCTAAAGCATCCATCACTGCAATCGTATCACTTGCCATCATTTTGGTCGTGTAAGGGCCTTTAGGTTGATCCGATACTCCCACTCCCCTATTATCGAGGATGATACATTGAAAATGTTGTTCGTAAACTGCTACATGCTTTTCCCAAACATCTCCATCTGCGCCAAAGCCCATTAATAGAACTAAGGGGCTGCCTTTACCTCTGATTTGATAGTGAATTTTTGTGCCGTTTGAATTGGCGTATCCTGTTTTTTTCATGTTGATGTCGTTTTGTGTTGAATTATTATTTTTTAAGCATACCGATTCCAACTATTCCGAATAAAAGTATAGCCTTGCTCATACACCTCATTAAAATCATCTTGGTAATTTCGCCAAACATTAATGCCGTTCGCAAATTCTTCATTATGGCGACTAAATGCCTCAATCGTCAACCATTTATCATAACCAATCGCTTGTAAGTTTTCAAACACCTCGTCCCAATGCACTTGTCCAGTTCCTGGTGTGCCTCTATCATTTTCAGAAATATGTACATGACTGATTAAATCTGCAAATTTTTGGATAACGGCAGTCTGACTTTTTTCTTCAATATGTGCATGGTGCGTATCATAAATCATCCGCAAATTTGGATGATTAATGGCTCGCAGCGTTTTAGCAATCGAATCTAAGGTATTATACAAATAACATTCAAAACGATTCAAGGCTTCAGGGGTTAAAATTACTCCTGTACCCGCAGCGTATTCTGCCGCCTTATGCAAAACTTCGGCACTCCATTTTCTTTCCTCTTCGGTGGGTGCTTTTCCTGAAAACCAAGCAAAGGCGGAATGATAAGGACCACCTATTACTTCTGCATCCATTTCGGCTGCCATATCAATGCGCCATTTTAGTTCGTCAACGCCTTTTTGTCGAATTTTGGGGTCTGGACTAGCAGGATTTTCCGCTTCAAAAACAGAAGAAACACAAGTACAGGTCATATCCATACTTTTCAATAAATCTCCTACTTTTCGATAGTCTTTGGCATCGCCATCTCCAATAGGGACTTCTATCCCATCAAAGCCAGCTTTTTTAATTTTTTCAATCATTGGGAAATACTCCTCATTGACAAAAGTCGTCCACAAGAGCATGTTCATACCTATTTTCATAATTTCTTTTTTTTAGTAACGCTGAAAAAATAAATGTATCATCTTGGCTGATTGGCAATCCCCAATATCTCTTCGCACTTCTGGCACATCCAGCAAATAAGATGGCACTTCCACTACTTCAATCCATTATTCAAATGGTAGTATAATTCGTTCCATTGCAATTCTTTTTTAAAGGAAGGAATATTGATGGCTTTATCTATCAATATTAATTCAATATCCGCCATTTCCGCAAAGTCTATCAAATAAGCTGGGTTTAAATTTTGGCTGTAACAAGTATGATGCGCTCCACCCGCTAAAATCCAAGCTGCTGCTGCTGTTTTTAAATCAGGATGTGGCTTCCACAATACGCTGGCTACGGGTAATTTGGGTAAGTCCGCTTCGGGTGGAATGGCATCTACGGTATTGACCAATAATCGAAAACGATTTCCTAAATCAATTATACTAGCATTTAAAGCAGGCCCTGCTGGTGCATTAAAAATTAGGCGTACTGGGTCGGCTTTTCCACCTATTCCCAAAGGATGAATGGCACAAATCGGTCGGCTGTCCGCTATGGAAGGACAAATTTCTAGCATATGCGCTCCCAAAACCGCCATATTGGTGGGATTAAAATGATACGTATAATCCTCCATAAAAGAATTGCCTCCTGTTAAGCCCGCTCCCATTACCTTCATCGTTCTGACTAAAGCCGCCGTTTTCCAATCCCCTTCTGCGCCAAAACCATACCCTTCTGCCATTAATCGCTGGACAGCAATACCGGGTAGTTGAGCTAAACCTGTTAAATTTTCAAAAGTGTTGGTAAAAGCAGTAAAGCCTCCTGTTTCCAAAAAAGACCGCAAGCCTATTTCTATTTTGGCAGCTTCCCGAAGCGATTGGTGTTTTTTACCATTTTTTTGCAAAGGTTTTAACACTTCATAGGTTTCCAAATAGTCCGCTACTGTTTGAGTAATCGCTTTTTCAGAAACCTCCTTTATATGATGGACTAAATCCCCTAGCCCAAATCCATTGACGGAATACCCAAATTTTATTTGAGCAGCTACTTTATCTCCTTCTGTCACCGCTACTTCCCGCATATTGTCTCCAAATCGAGCAATCTTCATGCTTTGGGTAGCTTTCCAACTAGCCGCAACCCGAGTCCAAACATTAATGCTTTCGATGATTGCTTCGTCTTTCCAATGCCCTACGACTACCTTCCGATTGATGCGCATTCTCGTATTGATGAAGCCAAATTCTCTACCACCATGAGCAGATTGGTTGAGGTTCATAAAATCCATATCAATTTGCCCCCACGGAATGGTCGAATTGAATTGAGTATGCAAATGCAAAATGGGTTTATTCAATATTTTAAGCCCATTTATCCACATTTTCGCAGGAGAAAAAGTGTGCATCCAAACGATTAAGCCAACACAGGTTTCACTTTGATTGGCAGACTGGCAAAGGTTATAAATTTCTTCTGGTGTGGTCAATAAGGCTTTGAATGTTACCTTGACGCTAATATTTTTATTTTTTTGAAGGTATTTTGCAATAATTTTTGAATTGCCTTCCACTTGCTTTAAAGTTTCCGTCCCGTATAAATGCTGACTTCCCGTGATAAACCAGACTTCATCGTTTTTAAAATTTTTCATATTATTTGACCCTTTTATATCTTTCTTCTACTAGGAAAACTGTATTACAAACGCTCCAACCAAATATTAGCATACCGAATCTTGCTCAAATCTGATTGAATACGAATAGGCCCTTTTTGAATATTGGATTTTTTTGTAGAACTATCTGGTTTCCAATCTAAAGTACACACTTTTTTAGGTATTTTTTGCCCATGCTTCAATTTATCTATTAGGGAGTCTGTTAAGGCTTGATTCAAAAATTGTACTTTTCTGATTTCGCCATCAAAGGTTGCTCCACGAAAAGGAATAGGCAAATCGGAAGCCCCCAATCGAAATCTTTTGGTGGCTTGCCCAATACGCAGAACATGACCCTCTATAGCCATCGAACCTTCGTTTTCGATTTGCTTGACTAGTGTTCCATCAACAAAACAGTTGATTTTCCCATTGGAGGCAGACAGCCATACTTTATGCCATTTTCCATTATTTAGAAGTGCTGATTTTTCTTCTCCTTCTTCTTGGATGGGTTGATAATCCATTCCATTACGATAAATTAGGCGACCTTCATCAAGCAAGAAGCCTTTGGAGTTTTCATTCCAAGGTTGATTATCTGGAGCATTCGTCAGTAAATAGCCGCCTTCAAAAGTTCTAAATTCAATGGCTGTTGACCAATTATCTTGATTCATATTATATTTCCCCGCACCGTCTTTTTCAGAAGATTTATATAAAGCAACATCCTCCCGTATGGAAAAAGGGGCTCGATTTAAAATCGTAACCTCATCATGAATTTTAGTCCCATTTAAAGTGACAGAAATATTGGGTCGCTGCCCTTTATAGTGCCGATATTCTATATCTAATGATTGCCATTCATTAGTTGGTTTAGAAGGATTGCTGCTCGGTGCTACTTGGTTAAAAATTGACCCATTACTTGTTTTCGAGGCAGCTTTTCCATAACTATCTAAAATTTTGATTTCATAACGGCCCTCTAAAAAAATGCTGCCTGAACCTTTGAACTTTGCAGGAACATAATTGGGTTCTTCTGGAATCAAAAAATCTAGATGCAATTTATAATTTCCATAATTTTCCTTTGTCAATAGGCTACCAAATCCTGGTCGAACTTCTATTGAATTATCGACTATTTTCCATCTTGGCCCATCAAAGTCTGGAGAGGGAGAAACCGCTCTAGCATCAGGTAACATGGCTACTGGATTATCACTTAAATCCCAATGTCGCCACTTGGATAAATTGGTGCCGTCAAAAAGAATCGTTGCATTTTTGGATGCTTTTAAAACGGGCGGCGCAGGAATGGTTTTAGTAGCTATAAAATCTTCCTCAAAAATAATAGCATTTTCCAATTCTAAGTCAGCTTCGGGTCGTTCAAATGGGTTTTCCATTAGTGCACCAAATGCATATTTTTCAAAAGGAGCCTCTTTTTCAAATTGCTCAAATTTGTGGATATTTAATACCCCATTTTCGGGAATGTCTCTATCCAATGCCCAATACACCGCATTATAGACCATATTCAAAAAGCCAGGGTCAATAAAACTTTCTAAACCACCCATAGAGGTATAAAATATTTTTTGTCCTTTTTGATATTCATTTACCCAAGTTACTGGTTGAGCTGGGCCAACTAAGCCCGTTTTTCCCATCATTAAAGGAGTTGCCGAATCATTTAAAGGAGCGGTAATGTAAATTCCCATGACATCATTCCAAGACCTCATTTTAGGTACACCTCTTAAAATCGGATGGTCTAATTGTTCTGCGGGAACGATGGTCGTCGTTCCTTCCGTATTGGGACTATGTCCTTTATAATGTCCTCCAAAAAAAGGGACAAACCAATCTTTTTGGTCAGCCGCCCACATCCCATGACTCGTGGTTCTAAAAGCAATAGCTGGTTTTCCTGAATCGAAATAATCTTGAAAGATTTGCAATTGTTTGGGTGGACATAATCGAAACCGAATGTGCATCACTACTAAATCGGCTTCTTTGATAATTTCCAGTCCTTTTATCTCTTCAAACTCTGGTATGTCCACTTCGCCGGGCATATCATAATCATGTGCCCCTGACCGCCAAGAGTGAATGACCGTGGATTTAATATTAAAGCGCCTTTCTAAATCATCCGCTATTTTAGGTAAAGTCCAATGCGCACCGTATTCTTCTTCTCCTGCTATAAAGACGATATGAGGTCTTGTGTCTTCTTGAGCAATGATAAATAATGGTAGAAAAGCTAATAAAAAAGTTAGTAATAAAACAGTTGATGTTTTAATGCTTTTGGTTGCTTTTTTGCTCATTTTTTCTTTATTTTTAATAAAATTGTAGCCTATTAGACCTTATTCTAAAAATAGTTAGTGCTTCCAGAACTTAAAGTTCTGGAAGCACTTTCATTTTTGGCACGTTGACCATCAAACAATCCATCTTACTTAATCTTCAAAAATCCAAAATTATTCGGTGCATAATTTTCATGTCCAATATCCGTATCCGTACCTATAATAAAACCACCATCATTCGTTAAGCCAATATATTCCCCAGCATCATCAGAAGTGGCACTTCCATAAATGCCTTCCCAGAGTGTATTTCCTGCTCCATCTACTTTAACTGCATACGCCTGCCAAGTATCAGAAGCACCCCGAGGATGTCCTTTGGCAGAATAGGGATATTCATCTCCTGTTCCACCTACGATAACAAAACCGCCATCAGGGGTTTGTCGCACCCCATAAGCTTCATCGTGAATCCATTTGGGGTCATAACCACGAGGTTGTCCAAAGGTTTTATGCCATTCTTCTTTGCCCTCGCTATCAACTTTCACCAGTAAATAATCCCAATTGACAACTCCATAAGAAGGGGAACGCGTATGCCCGCCTAATATAAAACCTCCGTCCGATGCCACATCGCAATCATAGCAATGTTCATCGCTATCACCCCCATAACTTTTAGCCCACAACTCATTGCCTGCTTCATCTAATCGAATTAAATAAAATTTTTGAGGTTGGGTTGCATCATTCATCCAATTGGTGGTGCATATGATATACCCATTGGTCGTTTTTCTAATTTTTGCGCCTTGTGGGGCTGAAATTGGTTTGTCCCAAATCAATCCTCCTTCTTTATTAACCCGCATCACATAGCCTTCCGAATCATCGGCAATAAAGGAGAATCCACCATCTCCAAAACCTTTATAACCCGTGAGCAAAATATCCCCATTATCTGCGAGGGCAATACCTCTAATGACATCATTCCCCGCAAAATCATAGGTTTTTTCCCAAATCGTTTCGCCTGCAAAACTAAGCTTGGTTAAGTAGCGTTGCTGGTCTCCATTTTGGTGTTTCCCCCCACCGATTAAATAGCCATCTTCGACTTCTTGCAAACAAATACCGACATCAAATTGCTTTTTTACCCCTATAATTCTTCGCCATAAGAATTGACCCTCCTTATCTAGTTTGATAACTAAAATATCTGACCAATCTTCGCCTTCTGTTTCTACTGTTTGCCCAATGCCTAAATAGCCATCATCTGCTGTTTGCATGACTTCATGGATATGTTCCTCATTATTTGTACCATAGCCTTTATGCCATTGGGTTTGAGGGGCATTAGAGGAAGTAGTTGGAGTGGGTGAATTAGGAGTCACTTCAGGCGTACTGTTGTTTTTCTTCCCACAACTGAGACATAAAGTAAGTAGCAATAAAAATAAAATGTGTTTTTTAAATAATTTCATTATGGACGTTCTTACAAATTTGATTGTTAGATTGCCTGATTGCTAGATTGTTAATTACCAACGTCCTGTAGGAACAATCAAACAATCTAAGCCATCAAACAATCATGTTAATTTTCTTATTTTGATTGTACAGTTAAAGCTGCTTGTTCTAAACCTTCAGCAGTCGCCATAACTTTTATTTCTCCAGTTTTTTCTGTTGACTGAACCATTAATAAGCATAACCCATTAAAGGCAGACCGCTTTGGGGCTTGATAAGATTCAATACAAGTCGGGTCACCATTGCCAACTGCAAAAATCTTCCCTTCTCCTGCCAATTCAAAATTCACTAAATTATTAGCTGTCGGACATAGATTCCCTGCTTTATCCACTATTTTTACGGTAACAAAAGCTACATCTGTACCATCTGCTTGAATGATGGGTCTATCCGCTTGGAGTTCTATTTTATAGGGTGCCCCTGCCGTGTTTATCGTTTTTTCGCATAATTGATGTCCATTTTCATCATAGCCAATTGCTTGAATGCTGCCCGGTTGGTAGTTGATATTTTCCCATTTAAAGCGATAGTTAGTCTCGGCTTGCTGCTTTTTACCTTGCGACTTTCCATTGACGAATAATTCTACTGCTGCACAATTGGAATAAATATAAACGGGGGTGGTTTGACCAATTCTGTCTGGCCAATTCCAATGAGGCAGCAAATGAATCATCGGCTTATCCGTCCATTGACTTTGGTATAAATAATAGCGGTCTTTTTTAAATCCGCACATATCTACAATACCAAAATAGGAACTATGGGCAGGAAAACTACCTGTTTCATACGGGTCAGGTTCGCCGTGATAATCAAAACCCGACCAAACAAATTGTCCTGCTAACCAAGGTGCTTTTTGCAAATCAAACTCCGTATCAGGTAAAGTCCCGAAACCTGTATTCACCAAATCATAGGAAGAGATTTGTTTTGAGACATCTTGCCAACCGCTGTACACTTCTTTAACTGGAAAGTGATACGCCCCTCTAGAACTTAAAGTGGCAGCCGACTCAGAGGCAACCAAAGGCATTTCGGGAAATTGTTCATGCAGTTTTTCATAACGGTCTTGCCAATAATTCATACCAAATACATCAAATATTTCCGCCAACTCGGCATCAAATTCAATCGTCAAATGAATGCCTGCGGTAACAGGTCGGCTGGGGTCTAGTTCTCGGCAAACTGCTGCCATTTCTTTGGCCGCTTGTTTGCCTTCTTTGGTACCTAAATTCATCACTTCGTTGCCAATACTCCAAGCAATGATAGAAGGATGATTGCGGTCTCTTTTAATTAAGGCTTCTGTATCTTTTATCGCCCATTCGTCAAACCAAATACTGTAATCTTTTTCTACGCCCCATTTGGGTTCAGACCAAGTATCAAAGGTTTCATCAATGACTAGAATGCCCATTTGGTCACATAAATCTAATTGCTCAATGGATGGTGGATTATGGGCAGTTCGGATGGCATTTACCCCCATATCTTTCATGATTTCTAGTTGCCGTTCGGTCGCTCTTTTATTGACCGCTGCACCTAAGGGACCTAAACCATGATGGAGATTGACCCCTTGGAGTTTTATCGATTTGCCATTTAAAAAAAAGCCTTTATTAGCATCAAAATGAAAATCTCGAATACCAAAGGGCGTTTCGTATCGGTCAATAACTTGATTATCTTGTAGAACTTCGGTAATTGCTTTATAAAGATACGGCGTTTCCAAATCCCATAGTTTGGGATTTTTGATAACTAAATCTTGCTTTAATTCTATTTGACTGTTGGCAGGAATAGTAGTTTGTTGTAAATGTGTGCCTTCGTTTCCTCCAGCAGCATTTTCAACGATTGTTTTTAGATTAATTATTACTTCCTTGTCTGATTGATTCTGAATATCTGTGGTAACTTTTACTGTTGCCTCCTCTTTTTTAATGCTTGGTGTGGCAACATAAGTGCCCCAATGCGCAACATGAACAGGGTTAGTATAAGTAAGCCAAACATTTCGGTAAATGCCTGAACCAGGATACCATCTAGAGGATTTATCTTCATTTTCAACTCTAACAATTAAGCGATTTTCCGTCTCTCGTTTTATTTTATCCGTCAAGTCAAAGGCAAAGGAGGTATAGCCATACGGCCAGCCGCCAATATAATCGCCATTTAACCAAATTTTAGCGTTGCGCATCACCCCTTCAAATTCAATTTTTACCCTATTTTCACCTTTAGTGACATTAAATGTTTTTTGATACCAAGCGGTTCCAGGATAAGGCAAATAGCCTCCTTTATATCCGACCTCTTGCGTAAATGGTCCTTCTATTGCCCAATCATGTGGTAGGTCTAAAGGTCGCCAATTTGGGTCTGATAGATTTAACATTGATGGATTTTCCCCGTCCATTTTTAGAAACTGCCAATCTTTGTTAAAATTGATTCGAGTTCTTTGGGTAGTTGATTGCTCTTTACATCCTATTAAAGATAAAGAGCTAATTAAAAATAGGAGTCCAAAAAAGTCGATAAATTTTTTGTTTGCCAACGGATTTAGGTACTTATTTTCAGTATTAATGTTGAATGGTAGAATCAGTTTGTCCATAAAAATTCTAATGATGCTTGATAATCGTTCCTGTCTTTGTTCCAAGACTAGAAATGACCGAATAAAAGTAAAGTCCATTTGGTAAGTTATTTTCTGAAAATTCAAGCCTTATCGTTCCATTTTGGGCAATCCTTTTTTGATATTCCACAATTGTTTGACCAGCAATATTTGTCAATCTAAATTTGATGTTTTCAGCAGGAATACCTTGAATTTCCAAGCTTAATTGGTTGATAAACGGATTGGGAAATACCTGTATATTTGCGGCTAGTCTTTGGTCAATACTAGAAATGATATTTAGGCTACTCTCTGAACTCCCCTCCTCTTCTATTAATTTAACCACTTGATTGGCAGCCACACTATTAAAATATTCTTTAACCCCATTGGGCCAAGTCACTTCAATTTCATCTACTCTATCATGATTGGCAAGACCGTAATGGATTGGTTTAATACTTTGCCCCATTAAATTAGCACCTGAATAATGCCTGAAATAAGTTTGATTATCACAAGATATTTTGACCACCGCCCCCAAAGCATCCCGATTGCTTATTGTTCCTATTAGTTTTATTTGTAGCCAATTAGTAGCGGTTGCATTATTTTCTAAAAGGTTATTATGGTAAAAACTTTGTTTGCCTGCTCTGTTGCCAACTATCATATCTAAATCGCCATCTAAATCATAATCAAATACTTCTAAACCTCTTGCTTGTTTGGCATTATCGACCCCTAGATTGGCAGAAATATCAATGAATCTAGTTCCAGTATTTTCAAAAAAAACATTTTTATCGCCTCTTCCTGCACTTAAATTCATTCCATTGACTACGTATAAATCTTCGTCCATGTCGTGGTCGGCATCAAAAAATCTAGCACCCCAGCCCCAACCTGTATTATCAATGCCCATCGGTTTGGCTAAATTGATAAACCTATTTTGCCCGTTATTTACAAAAAATGGATTGGGTTCATGTCGAAAAATATTGGTGACATAAATATCAAAATGTCCATCATTATTATAATCACATATATCTACGCCCATTCCATCACCGACATCTTCTAATCCATAGATAGTCGTCTTTTCCTGAAAAGTGCCGTCGCCTTGGTTGAGCATTAATTTATTTGGGCCAAAATCATTGACGATGTATAAATCGGGTAATAAATCCTGATTGACATCTAAAGGGATACTAGTCCAAGTTTTACTCGTATCGGCTAAGCCCGATTGTTGGCTAACATCTAAAAAAGTACCATCTCCTTGGTTTTCGTGCATGCGATTTACTCTTAACCAATCGCTTACATATAGATCTAAGTCACCATCCAAATCATAATCCCACCAAAGTCCATTGGAGCTATAACAATCTGAACAACCTTGAACACCTGCTTTTTCCGTTACATTTTCAAAAGTGCCGGCTCCTTTATTACGCCATAGTTCATCACCTCCGTCATTGGATAAAAATAAATCAGGATAGCCATCATTATCATAATCGCCCCAACTTGCCCCCATTCTATCCCCCATCCAACCTCGTCTAATTGTTTTATTTTCCACTAATAATTGAGCAGTTTCCGTTACATCTTCAAATCCATTTTCGCCATTATTTTGTAATAGGCGACTCCACGTTTGAGGATTATTGGCTTCAAAGCGATAAATACTGACTAGGAAAATATCGAGGTCACCATCTTGGTCATAGTCTGCTACGGATACGCCGTTGACATCTCTTAATTGACTGATAGTTGCATAGTCCTCTAGCAGTTCAAAACTTTGTGCATTTAAAGTCAATAGCAGACCGAGTGGGGCAAGCGTTAGTCCTATTTTTTTATACAAATCATTCATAGGCTTTTTAATAAAAAAGATTGGGTCAAAGGCAAAAGTCAACGTATGAAAAACAAACCTCTTTCCCAATCACATTATAACTCACTAGCTTAAGTATTCAATTTTGAAGAATTTTGAATTTTGAATGATTAATTTTGAATCTGCACCCCATTCAATATTCATCATTCAAAATTCAAGTACTTACTCACTAG
>JAFMDF010000486.1 GCA_017857395.1 Bacteroidota bacterium
TATTATTTCGTGTAATTTATGTATTAATCAAAAATTTGAGCGAACCTAGCGGTATTAGTCAAAAGATGGGAGCGGTAAATCAAAAATCAGGAAAAATGTTGGTATAAATAGGGTAGAAGTGCCTGTTTTTATTGAGTATGATCCTGCTAAAAACAGAAAAATCGGAAAGGTTGCACATTGAAGCCTTTAACCGATTTTCCATTATATTATTTGGTTAGGTATATATGCTGTAAAGTTAGCTAAATCAAACTAATTTTTCTGTAGATCAATAAAATTTAGAAAAAATAAGAAAAAATATGTTTAATGATGGAATAATATTCTAAATTTGATAGTAAAAAAAAGCTAGAATAGAAAATTTTTCTACTAAGTAAATAACTAAATTGATGCAATTAAAATTGGATGCGATTGACCAGAAACTATTGATGCTTTTACAACAAGATTGTCGCATGAAAATTAAAGATTTAGCGGTTCATCTAAATTTATCGACAACGCCTACTTTTGAACGGATTAAAAAATTAGAGCGGGCAGGAATTATTGATAGTTATGTGGCGGTACTGAACCCCGAAAAGGTTGGAAAAAAATTAAATGCCTATGTTCATGTTTTTTTAAAAGAGCATTCTAAAAAAATAGTGAATCAATTTACCAGCATGGTGATTGAGTTTTCAGAGGTTTTAGAATGTCATTATGTAACAGGCGGCGCAGATTTTATCCTCAAAGTATTAGTCAATAACATTGAAGAATACAACCATTTTTTATTGGAAAAATTAGTCACTATTCCAAATATTGGGCGTACCGAATCTTTTTTGTCGCTTTCTGTAGAAAAGAAGACGACGATGATAAAGTTGGGAGATTAAGGTGGAAAGGTAAAGAGGTTGAAAGGTTAAAAGGAGAAGCCTACGAACAAACCTTTCTACCTCTATACCTTTGAACCTCTATACCTTTCCCCTATCTTTGCGAAAAATTTAAAATATTGAAGACTAAGACAACAAAACAAGATAAAGTTAATGTGATTACCTTAGGATGCTCTAAGAATATAGTAGATTCGGAGAACCTGATTACCCAATTAAAAGGGAATGATTTTGAGGTGACGCATGAGAGCGAAAATGATGATGCCAATGTGGTGATTGTCAATACCTGTGGATTTATTGATTTGGCGAAAGAAGAATCCGTAAATACCATCCTACAATATGCGGATGTCAAGAAAAAAGGAGGGATTGATAAATTGTACGTAACAGGCTGTTTATCAGAACGCTATAAAAGTAATTTGGAAACAGAAATTCCAGAAGTAGATGCCTTTTTTGGGACGTTGGAAATGCCTGGTTTATTACAAAAATTAAATGCCGATTATAAGCATGAATTAATTGGCGAACGTTGGACGACAACACCGATGCATTTTGCTTATTTGAAAATATCAGAAGGCTGTAATCGAACTTGTTCTTTTTGTGCCATTCCATTGATGCGAGGCAAACATATTTCTAGAACGATTGAATCGTTGGTAAAAGAAGCACAGAGTTTGGCTAGAAGAGGCGTCAAAGAATTGATTTTGATTGCCCAAGAGTTGACCTATTATGGCTTAGATATTTATAAAAAAAGAGAATTACCGAAATTATTAGAAGCATTATCTGAAGTAGAAGGGATAGAATGGATCCGCTTGCATTATGCTTATCCAAGCAAATTTCCAATGGAGATTTTTGAGGTCATGGCTCGCTTACCAAAAGTGAATAATTATTTAGATATTCCATTACAGCATGCTAGTGACACCGTTTTGGAAAGAATGCGTCGCCAGATTACCCGAAAAGAGACGACCGAATTAATAAGAATAGCCAGAGAGAAAGTACCAAATATTACGATTAGAACGACCTTTTTAGTAGGTTACCCAGGAGAAACCGAAGAAGAATTTGAAGAATTAGTGGATTTTGTAGAAGAAATGCAGTTTGATAGAGTAGGGGTTTTCCAATATTCGCATGAAGAAAATACGATTGCCTACGATGTGGAAGATGATGTATCTGCGGAGGAAAAGGCAGAGCGGTCTAATCGGTTGATGGCAGTTCAGCAAAATATCTCCTTAGCTAAAAATGAAGCCAAAATTGGGCAAACTTTCAAAGTTTTATTTGATAGAAAAGAAGGCGAATATTTTGTGGGCCGAACCGCAGCGGATTCACCTGAAGTAGATAATGAAGTATTGGTCAATGCAGAAGAGAATTATCTAAGAATTGGAGATTTTGCCAATATTACAATTACAGATGCCAACGATTACGATTTATTTGGAACAATTGCCGCATCTTAATGTTTGCTATGTTAGATTGATGAGCTTATGAGTTTTATAAGATAATGAGGCAAAGGGCAACTATCTCATTAACTCATCACCTCATTAACTCATTATCCTCAAAATGCTTATTATGGATATTTTTGACAAAGCAACTCCGCCCGTCCAAGTAGCTATCTCTGTTGGCTTGGGCTTATTTTTTATGCTAACCTGTTTGATGTTTGAAGATACTTTAGAACTAAGACCTGAAAGACCTTGGGTTTTTGCGTCTACTTTCCTTTTGTTTTATTCCATTTTTAATGTGGTTTTTAGTTTAAATGCGACCAATGCAGAAAAGTATTGGACACAAGCCATCATTGGTTTTGTTGTTTGTGTGGGCGCATTGGGCGGATTGGCTTATCTAATTTCTGGTTTGGGGATGAATGATGCAGGTTCTTTTAAATGGATTTTTATAGTGATTACGATTAGTTATTTGATTTTTATGAGTATTGTGCGGGCGATGAAAGGGATTGTTGATTTTGCGCAGAAGGAGGAGTGGAATAGTCCTAAGCTGCGGGATAAGAATGGGAAGTAGAAGCTACTGCTTTCCCTCCCTCAACTTCCTCGCTATCTTCTGATCATTATTACTTTCATAAATCGTATAATTCTCATATTTAGAAGTATCACTTTCTGCCCAAATATCCTTGCCTATATTACACAAAATCACTAATTCTTCATAGATTTTATTGCCTTGGTCTACTCGATGTTCTACGGCAATATCTCTATCGGAGACTTTATCTTGTTGTAGATTTAAGGAGTTTTCAAAGTTGCGACAAGCTTCTGTCACTCGTTGAATCGCATTTTCATTAACCCCTAATTCTTCAATAAAACCAGCCATTTGGCGAGATACTCTAGCAACTCTTCGACCACAAAATAATAACTGCGCATCAGTCATATCGCCCATTTTTGCCGTACCGAATTTCCGATAGCGACCTGTCCGATTATTATACTTAATCGACACTTTTATCATAATACTTCTAATCGACGATTTTAATTTCTCGGCTGCGGCTGCCTTCTTTTCCGTCAATACCATTTGGTCACCTACCATTTCATCATCATCAGGTAAGGCTCGGAATTTATCGCACATCGCCTTAAACTTCTTTAAGCGTTCAATATCATAACTGTATTGGGTAAAATAAGTGATGTCTCTATGGGCGTATTTGATGCGTTCCATGGATTGTAAATACAAATCGGCATCGGGGAAATTATATTTTCTATGACCTGCTTGTTTTTTCATAATAAATTACGTTTTGTACAAAGATAAGTACAACTTTGATTAAAGTAAATGTTTGATAAAGAAAATTTTATTAAAAAGTTTTAGTTTTTATTTTTACTCAGTCTTAAAATTCTGATTGATAAAATTAATATGTTGCCTTGTTGCCATGATACAATGTTGCGATGTTGTTTCATTTAACTTGGCAAAGTTGGACTTTTTAAGGACTAGGACTTATGAATAGAATGGCTATATTGTTTAACTTTGAGGAAATTTTAAGGAGAAGGTTATTTCTATTATTTGCATGCTAAAACATTCCCTGTGTTCAACCAAAATCTAATTACATTCCGACAAACCCTTCATCAATACCCCGAAAAATCAGGGGAAGAAAAGGAAACTGCCCAACGAATTAAAGAAGCAGTAGCCAAATGCCAACCGACTACATTATGGACGAATATTGGCGGTCATGGAATAGTGGCTATTTTTGATTCGGGGATAGCAGGAAAGACGGTATTATTCCGAGCTGATATGGATGCTTTGCCAATCGAAGAAGCGAATGGTTTTTCCTATAAATCAAAAAATGAAGGTGTTTCCCACAAGTGCGGACATGATGGACATAGCACGATTCTATTAGGATTGGCTCAAAAATTAATGAAACAGCCTTTAAAAAATGGTAGAACTATCTTACTATTTCAGCCAGCAGAAGAAACAGGACAAGGCGCAAAAGCGGTTTTAGGGGCAAAGGAATTTGCGAATCTAAAAATAGATTATGCTTTTGCCTTACATAATGTACCTAGTTTTCCGAAAGGACAAATTGTTTATAGAAGAGGGCCGTTTAATCCAGCAGTAATTAGCTTAATCATACAATTTCAGGGTTTGAAAACCCATGCAGCAGAACAAGAAAAAGGGATTAATCCAGCCTACGCAGTCGCACAACTAATTTCCAAAATTCAGACGTTAAATAATACCGATTTAAGTAGCCCCGATTTTTGTAACATCACCATCATTTATACTCGAATTGGTAGTAAGGATTATGGTACAGCTGCGGGAGATGGCGAATTGCATTATACTATTCGTTGTTGGACAAAAGCAAAATTGGAAGCTACTAAAAAAACTATTTTGGCAATGATAGTAAGCGTTTGCGAAACAGAAAAATTAGCCTATGTTACCCAATGGTTATATTATTTTGCCGCTACTGCAAATGATGATTTTGCGGTAACTTGTATTGAAAATGCGGCAAAAAGGCTTAATTTTGACCATTTTAAAAAACGGTTTCCTTTTAAATGGGGAGAAGATTTTGGTTTATTTACAGAGCATATTCCAGGCGCTATGTTTGGGCTGGGTGCAGGATTAGAGACGCCTGCCTTGCATCAACCAGATTATGATTTTCCTGATGATATCATTCCAAACGGAATTGACATGTTTTACGATATTGCTTTGCAGTTGAATAATAGAGGGAAGGATTGAAGGAAAGAAAGCACAAATAATCAATCTAGGGACATGGATATTAGACGTTATAAAATTAATTAGTAAATTTCACAATATCATTTTTTACCTGTTTATCTAATTTTTTGCCAACGGATAACTTTTAATTGTAGAATATATCTAAAACCATCAACCCAATAAAACATGTTTAGATTTTTTCCATTAATTCTTGTGTTACAAGGATTTTGTATTTATCACGCTTACAAAAACAATAACCTGCAAAGGTGGTTTTTTATCATTTTTTTCTTACCATTTATTGGTAGCCTCATTTATCTGTATGTGCATTTTTATAGTCGAAAAAATATAGAAAATCTTTCAGAAGGCGTGAAAAGTGTATTGAATACCAATTACGGCTACCCACGTAAAGTTGGACAATATTGATAATCAATGTATTATCTTTCT
>JAFMDF010000487.1 GCA_017857395.1 Bacteroidota bacterium
AAGCAATAGTTTTGCCTATTTTTTTTGAACGTCTTTCCGTCCAAAGTCTAAAATTCATACAACTACTTTTTTGCAATAGTTGCTAAAGGTAGCATCCTATTATTTCTATTAGGATTATTATTCGGAGGGTTAGAATGATTAATTGGTAAGGTTGCTGATAATTTTTTAGTGCAATTTTGTAGAGGTTTAGAAAGGGGTTTCTTATAAAATAGACACCCACACATTTCACCGTAGAACCAAAAAAAAATATTATGGCAGGATATTATATCGTAAAAATTATAAAAATAAACCGAGCTGAGGCAAGTGTCAAAATGCATGTAAGAATGTTTAATCCAGATGGTTGGAAAATTCATGATTCGGTGGGTTTTGGGCTGCAATTGCTCAATAATGGAAAATGGAAAGGGGCTTTAATAAACAAGGAAATAAGCTATTGACAATTGGGAGCAGCCGATTTTGTGGCAGGATTATCAAGAAATAGTGAAATAATGAGCTTAATCGTATATCCATACCTAAGAAACGAACAAAATGGAGCAATGATGGATATTAAATCCTCCATAAACCCTTCATTTAATGACCTATTCGGGGTTGAAAGTTGGAGGTACAAAGTATGGGGGGCAGCGGTTTTGGAAGCACTTGGTTGTAATTTGTTATCATCCCTCAGAAAAACAGATATTTATGCAGAAGGAAAAGAATTGGAAAAATTGGAAACGGAATTATTGCATATTAAAAGGGAATTACCTAATCTTATAGATAAACTGAAAGTAAACGAAAAATCGGTGGAATTTAGAATTGAAAATGCGCTTGAAGCCATAAGCATAGCAAAAGTATATCAAAATGGTGGCGTGTATATTGGCTAATTCTTTCACCAGCGTTAAAAATTAATTATGTCAACAGATTTACACGGAATAAGAATACTAGAAACAAAACGGGAAGCGCATAAGATAAAGGTGAAAAAATAAGGATAACTTGCTGAATGATTTAATAAATAAAATACTAATTAGACTACCTACAAACATACTTTAAGTAGATTTGGTCATGAAATTATCAATGTATTATTATTTATGAGCAATTTACGATTTCTTTTTTATTCTTTTTTCTTCCATTTTTGTTTACCAACTTCTTTGGTAGCCAAAGAAATTGTAGTAAATAAAACCTTTTCTTCTCAAGCTATTGGTACCTATGTAGAATTATTAGAAGACAAGAGTAAAATATTGACTATCAGTGATTTATTGAATGGTAATGCTTACGAATACGAACAACAAAATCATCGAGAGTTATTAGTAGGGAGCAGACGAAATGCTAATATCTGGGTAAAAATACCCATCAGCAATTCAACTAATCAGGTTATAGATTTAAGGTTAAGAGCAGGTGATACCTATTTGCGATTTATGTGGGCTTATGTTACGGATGGTCAGGAAGTACTACAAGAATATTTGGGCGGACTGCAAATGTCCTTTCAAGATAGAACGGTGCTTCATAGAAATTCGGTATTCCCGATATTAATCCCTTCTCAAAGTAAAAGGATTGTTTTTCTGAAAATTGATGGACGATGGGATTCCATGCAATTTCCCATAGAATTATCCACACTCAAAGAATTTGAAAAGAATAGTCAAGCTGAAAATATGTATTTTGGGCTTTTCTTTGGCTTTTTGGGGATGATTGTTTTTATTTCTTTAATCTTATTTATACTCACCAAAACAAAGCTTTTAGGTTGGTATTTTCTTTATACCTTCTGCTCTCTTTTTTATTATATCAGCATATCTGGTTTTGATTTTCAATATTTAATTCCCGACTATCCGATGGTTGCCCATCATAGTAAATTAACCTTTGCCATATTATCCTCTTTTTTTCTATATCCTATGATTTTAGAATATTTTAAAGAGGAGAAGGGGATTTGGTTAGCCAAAAAATGCTATAATTTTTTTGTTTTCATAATGACAACATTGTTGTTGTTAATTGTATTTCAAGACTTTACGTTATCAGTTGCAAGTGATGAAGCTTTAAAGTATAATTTTTTTCCAGTCCTTATTCTTGGTCTATTTTCTTTATTTTTATTATTTACCCTAGTTAAAATAGTATATGATCGTCCAATATGGCAGCATGTACTTTATCTTTTGGGATATTCTCTTATCATACTTGTGATGGTGCTAGCCGTTTTTTTTAATAACGGACTCATTACAACACCTATCTCTGGTCTAACCCTTAGTATCATAGCGACTTCTTTAGAAATTATGTGTTTGTCTATTTTGTTTTTTGAAAAAGTATGGAAATTACGAAAGGAAAAGCAAGCATTGGACGCTGAAATAAAAATTGCAAGACTCGAAAGAGATAAAGCGGATAAAATCAGAGAATTAGACCAAGCCAAAACTCGTTTATATACTAATATTACGCACGAATTTCGAACTCCTTTAACGGTTATCAAGGGGCTAACTGACCAAATAGAAGGTAATGTGGATAAAAAAGACCTTATCCAACGAAATAGTGATATTCTGCTGCGACTCATCAATCAACTATTAGACCTCTCCAAAGCCGACAAAGGGGAGCTGTCTTTTCATCCGATTCAAAATGATGCGATACAATACATCCGTTATTTAAGCGAATCCTTTAGAAGTTGGGGCGCTGTTAAAAATATTCGACTACATTTTTTACCAGAAATAAAAGAATGTTGGATGGATTATGACCCCAATAAATTACAAGAAGTGCTAAGTAATTTATTATCCAATGCGATTAAAAATACGGAGAAAGGGGGTGATGTTTACATTATTCTTAAAAAAGTAGCGCAACAACTAATCATAATAGTAAAAGATACAGGAATAGGTATTGATGCAAAATATTTACCGCATCTATTTGACCGATTTTTCCAAGTTGACCAAACAAATGCTTCAACAGATGTCGGTAGCGGCATAGGTTTGGCACTCTGCAAAGAATTGGTGCAGATTATGAATGGAGAGATAAAGATAAAGAGTGAACCTGGTATCGGTAGTGAGTTTGAAGTAAATTTGCCGATTACTCAAAATGCCCCTATTCAAGAGCCGCTTAAATTATCTATTCCTGAAGCCGCTCTTTTAGCAGACGATATTCCATCGGATAAAAAAACATCCATTAGTTTTCTTACCCATATTAATCAGGATGAAAAATTACCCACTATTTTAATAGTAGAAGATAACCAAGATGTTCGTCATTATTTAACAATTTGCCTTGAAAAATACTTTAATTTAACGGTAGCAGAAAACGGAAAAATAGGGATTCAAAAGGCCATTGAATTCATCCCTGACCTAATTTTAAGTGATGTTATGATGCCAGATACCAATGGACTGGAACTTTGTGAAGCCTTAAAAACCAATATTATTACTAGTCATATTCCTATTATTTTATTAACGGCAAAAGCCGACCAAAAAGCCAAAATCCAAGGGATTAGTAGAGGAGCAGATGCTTATTTAACTAAACCTTTTAACAAAGAAGAGTTATTAATTAGAATTCAAAGTTTAATCGAACAAAGAAGCCGAATTCAAGCGCATTTTTTAAAAAACACTAATTTAGTAAAGGCGCAAAAATATGCTCAAGAAGATAAATTTCTAAGCAAAATCAAAAAGGCGGTTTTAGAAAATTTGTCCAACGAAGATTTTGATGTACAAAGATTAGCTTTTGAAATTGGGATGAGTCGCTCTCAAATTTATCGAAAAATTAAAGCTTTAACAGGACGTTCTATCGCTTCTTATATCCGCTATCTCCGCCTCCAAGCAGGCAAAAAATTATTAGAAACCACTAATAAAACGATTAGTGAAGTCGCTTTTGATGTCGGTTTTAATGATTTGTCCTATTTTTCCAATTCTTTCTCACAAGAGTTTGGTTACCCTCCTAATGCAACACGTAAATAATTAATAATCAACAATTTATTTACTAATATCTCCTTTTGGAATGCAACATAATTCCAACAATTTCAACTATTTGCAACATACTCCCAGACAATTGGACAATAGTTTAAAACTTCCGATTTGAGTTTGTTTTAGCTTTGAACCTGTAACATAAGTTCATTCCAAAACAAACTTCCTATTATGAAAAAAATAAAAATAATCGGACTTTTATTTTGCGGTTTTAGTTTTGCATTAGGAGCGCAAGTAAAGTTAAATGTAGAAGGAGATACAAAAATAACAGGTAAATTAGAACTCCTACAAGCTCCTAATAATTTCTCTATTTTTATAGGTACAAATGCTGGTCAAAATGATAGTGGGGATAACCATAGCACCTTTATCGGATACAATGCTGGCCTAAACAATACAGCTAATGATAACACCTTTTTGGGTTATCAAGCGGGAGAAGACAATACTACTGGTTTTTATAATACATTTCTCGGTGCTTCGGCGGGAAAAGGTAATACCGAATCTAGTGCAAATACTATTATAGGCTATACGGCTGGAAATTCATCAAAAGGCAGCAATAATTCTTTTTTGGGATATTATGCTGGCGGGGCAATGAGAACTGGTACTAGAAACACATTTATTGGTAGTTTATCAGGTTTTGGCAATCAAAAAGGTAGTTATAATACACATATTGGTTATAATACTGGTACAGCTTCAGTAGATTCTTTAGATAAAACGATTGCTATTGGTCAAAATGCTAGAGTTGGTTGTCATAATTGTGCAGTCATTGGGGGTGTAGAGGAAGATGCTGTAAAGGTAGGCATTGGTACGACAACTCCTACTGCAGATTTAAGTATCGTCAGTAATTCTGGTAGTAATAGACCGCAAATTTCTTTAACCGAAGTTGGGAGTACGGATTATGCAAGACTTTATTTTGGCAATGAAAATAAAACAGGTTATTGGACAATTGCAGGGAGAGGTAGTAATGTTAATACGCCGCTGTTACATTTCTACTACCATGATGGAACAAATGGAACAAATATTATGACCGTGAAAGGCGAAAATAAGCGAGTAGGAATTGGCGACACCTCTCCAGATTGCAAACTAGATGTATCAGGAGATATATGTACCAATGATGTAATATTAACCTCTGACAAACGATTCAAAAAAAATATCAAATCTATTCATAAACCTATAGAAAAACTGATGCGACTAAAAGGCGTCAGCTATCAAATGAGGACACAAGCATTTAAAGGTAGAAATTTTTTAGGAGGCAAAAAACTAGGGTTAATTGCGCAAGAAGTAGAAGTCGTTTTTCCTGAATTAGTTAAAACCTTTGACGATGGCTACAAAGGAATTAATTATAATGGTTTAATTCCCGTACTAGTCGAAAGCATCAAGTCTCAACAAAAAATCATTGATAATCAATCCATTAACTATGAAAATTTAACGAAAAAATTAGACCATCAACAAAAACAATAGTATCACTCTCAAAAAAGTGATATAAAATCAATTTATTCATTTTAAAG
>JAFMDF010000488.1 GCA_017857395.1 Bacteroidota bacterium
TTTTTTTATTTTTGTCAAGTTTTTTTACCTAAAAAATTGCACGGACTATTGTTAATGCTTACTTTAGTATTAGGTGTTGCTTTTCCCCAAATTTCAGCTTTTGTTTTTTGTTGCAAAACACTGTGATTGGAAAATATAGGAGGAAGTTTTAGTTGTTGAATTTTATTATTCTCCGCATTATTTTGAGCCAAAATAGTATGGCAAAAAATAATTCCTAACAAGAGATGGAGTATTTTTCTAAAATGAAACATGGTGTTCGTTTAAATAATTTTTCATCTTTTTAGTAGAATTACTTTTAAAAAAAATTTGATCCTTTATTGAGTTTTCGGATCATTTTTTATTTTGGGTATTCTGGGTTGAGTTGGGGCATAGGAGCGTTCACATATTGTCGCCAACTGGTTAGTAATTTCAGAAGCTCCCTTGTTTTTTCGGGATTCTCTTTTTCTAGGTTATTGTTTTCGCTTGCATCCTGTTTTAGATTGTATAACTCCACTTGATTATCCTCAAAAAATTCCAACAATTTCCAATCACCACGGCGGATAGCACTCACAGGTGTCGTTGTATGATAATAATGAGGATAGTGCCAATACATTTCCCGTTGCTTCATTTTTGTCTGAGGATTTTTCAAAATGGGAATTAAACTTATTCCATCAAAAGCTGCAACTTGCTCAGGATTGCCTTTTAGGTTTGCCATTTCCAATAGTGTCGGGTAAAAATCCTGCGTAGTAATCGGGAATTCAGATGTTGTGTTGGGAATTGTTACGTCCGGCCAACGGATGATAGTCGGAACGCGAATGCCTCCTTCATACAAAGCACCTTTGCCCGAGCGTAGAGGAGCGTTGTCAGTTACAGTCTGCCCATCCCATTCATTAATAAATCCACCATTATCCGAAGTAAATATTACAACGGTATTATCTGCTAAATTTAGGTCTTCCAAACTATGCATCAATTTCCCTATATTTTCATCCAAGCTATGTACCATCGCCGCATAAATAGCATTCTGGTGAGACATTCCTGATGCCAACTTCTTTTGGTAGTAATCCACTATATCTTTTTTACCCTCAGTAGGCGTATGAACCGTATAATAGGAAAGGTTAATAAAAAATGGCTCTTCCTTAAATCGCTCCATAATCGAAATAGCCTCATCTGTTAGGCGGTCTGTGAGATATTCGCCCGCTCGGTCAAAATTATATCCACCACTTACATCTCTTTCAAGCCCCGGAACAAAACGCATGGAATTATATATTTCCCCTCTGTATGGAAAAAAGAATGTCGGTGGAGCACCCCATACAGTAGCTCCTACATTAATGTCAAAGCCCTGCGTTTCGGGAAAATGTTCTCCATCCCCGACATGCCATTTTCCAAGATGGGCTGTCATGTAGCCTTCAGCTTTCAATGCCTCCGCAATTGTAACTTCCTTTAATGGTAGATTTGGAGAAACATCTGGAGGAATCAATTTGTTTTCAAATTGATCATTAATTGCGGCTTCTCGCCAGATGGTCATGTTGAGTTTTGCAGGAGACTTTCCCGTAAGAAGCGCTGCCCGTGTTGGTGTACAGATAGCAGCAGCAGCATAGGCATTTGTGAATTTTTGACCGGTAGCAGCAAAGGCATCAATATGAGGGGTTTCGTGTAAGTCGGCACCATAACACCCAAGGTCAGCCCAACCGAGGTCGTCAACGGTAATTAAAAGAATATTGGGAGCGCGTTCTATTTTGCTTTTTACCTTCTTATTCGAATCAGAAAGATTACATGAAAAATGCATAAACATCAAGCTGATAAACATTGCTGATAGAGAAACGGATTTTAGTAAACTACTTTTTTTCATTTTGTTCTCTTTTTGTTTTTAAATAGTTCGTAACTCATTTACATGAGAATTTCAGGAGAACGAAAGCACTACTTAAAAGTCATTGATTCCAAAACCAGAGAACCTTTATATGCTTCCTCTGGATTGACACAAAAAACAAATTGAGTGATATATTCCATCGGCTCATATTCTTTTTGATATACCTCCATTGCTTCAGATAAGTCAACGGACAGCTCTTTTATTGCTCCATTTGTACCAGGTAATTCTATTTGTCTCCATTCCGTCCAATTACCGTTTGAAATAGCTATATAACCAAATGATATCGGAGTACTATTCACTGTCTTATAATTCAATATCAATTGTGAATGCTTATGCGCTCTAACATTTAACCCCTTGATGTCAACTTTTTCCCAATAATGAGCGGGATGTTCTATATCAATGTAAAGCAATTCGTTCTTTACAGATAATTGATAACCTTCTGCTGGTTTCCAATTATCATTCAAATTTCCAGTAGTAAAAGATAAGGTTTCGGCTGCACTCGGTTTTGCCCGCTTCTTCTCATTTACATAACTAACATGAGGTGGTGCAACAGGATTGTTTGAATTATTTACAACTCCTTTAGGTAAGGCATCTTTCCAGCCCGCATTTAATTGTTGGGATAATTCCTTAATAAGGGATTCATTCTCCTTTTTGTAAGCAATATTTATACCCTCAATGTCATCTTTCCTGTGATCGTATAGTTCAATAGAATCGACCTTCCCTTCCTTTAATCTCCATTCTGTATAACGATAATCAGCAGTTCGCATACTATAGCCTTCCATTTTTCTTCCCTTGGGCCACTGACTAAACACTGCAGTTTTCCATGCTCTATCTGGATTCTCCAACAAAGGTTTGAAACTGTTGCCTTCTAAGTATTCAGGGGTTTCTATATCTGCAAGGTCGCAAAGCGTCGCATATAGATCAACATACTCTACCATTTGAGTTGAGCGTTTCCCTTTCTTAAAATTCGGAGCTGAAACAATAAGAGGCGCACGTGTAGAATTTTCAAAATTAGTCGATTTCCCCCATCTTTGCTGATGTCCAAGATGATAACCATGATCGGAAATAAATACAATAATGGTATTATCATATTTGCCAGTTTCTTTAAGGCTTTCAATCAACTTACCTACTTGAGCATCAACAAAAGAAACACAGGCGGCATAAGCATGAATTAATTTGCGTTGGTAATCGTCCGGCAATACATTATTGGGAGAATTATAATAATTCAAACCAGCATACCTCGCAAGCGCATTATGCGTGCTCGAATAAGAAGGAGCGTTCTCAGGATGATATTGGTTTGGCGCCAATGGCATTTTACTTTGCTCATACAAATCCCAATATTTCTTTGGAGCAACAAATGGTAGATGCGGTTTTTTGAATCCAACAGCTAAGAAAAAAGGCTTATCGTTATCCTTCTGTTGGGAGATAATCTTTACAGCCTCTCTGGCTGTCAATCCGTCAACGTAAGCTTCATCCGGCACATCAGCACTTTCATAGGGCGGTGTTTCTTTTCCACGTCCGCTCTTTCCTCCTTTCTCAATATTTTCAGAAAGCGCATAATGACTTCCAGTATTCAAGCCTGTCTTAGGCTGATAATGGTCTGTTTTGAGTATATCAGATGGTCCATGGTGTATTTTCCCAAAGGTGTGCGCATAGTATCCATTTTGTTCAAAATATTCTGCTAACATAGGATGACCAGTCCTAAATTCATTCATGAAATATTTGCTATACGGATAATCTACACCTGTCGTATTGGGACGACATCCACTCAGGAAACTGGCTCTGGAAGCAGCACAAACCGCTTGTTGAACATAGGCTTTATTAAATAGCACACCATTCTTTGCCAAATTATCAATATTGGGAGAATGAATATAATCAGCACCATAACAATTGAGTTCTGTACGCAAATCATCTGCGATAATGAGCAATACATTGGGTTTAACCTCTTTTTTTATTGGCTTGCAAGCGAGAAAAAGAAAAATTGGTACAAGGACCAATGTTAAGTTTTTCATTCTAAAATCATTTAATGGTT
Source organism: Bacteroidota bacterium (assembly GCA_017857395.1). Taxonomy (GTDB): domain Bacteria; phylum Bacteroidota; class Bacteroidia; order Chitinophagales; family Saprospiraceae; genus JAFMDF01. The sequence continues at coordinate 3,879 of JAFMDF010000488.1, forward strand.
TGTAAAATTACTCTACACTTTTCATCAAGTCTTGTTCTTCGGGACTCAACTTAGAAAACTCTTTCTTTGAAGGTAATTTTGGATTGTACATCCTGGCTACCTCATATGGCAACACCCAAAGTCCATTCCAAGCAACAATCTCTTTTTGCACACTTACAACCCTATCTTCGATAAGCCCTGTCATCTCTTTTAATATATCGGTATTGGCCTGAGATAAATCCTCCGTTTCGTTAGGATCCTTTTTGAGGTTGTACAATTCAAACGTAGTTAGTTTTCTGTGTACGAGATAATCATTGAATGAAGTACCTGGTATGTAGTCTTCAAATTTTGCTATGACCTTCCAGTCCCCCTCTCTAAGCGTCGTCTTCCATCTTCCCATCCAGATAGGAAGTGTTTTGCGTTCTATCGTTTTGCTTTCGAAGGCAGGTAACATACTTACACCATCAAGCGGTTCATTATTCATTGGTTCCATTCCAAATAGGTCATAGAATGTCGGCACAAAATCGAAGAATGTCAGTGGCTCATCCACTACTTTTGCACCTTCAATTTTTCCTTCCCAATACATGACTGTTGGCACTCTGATTCCTCCCTCATAGAATCTTGCTTTATGCCCCCGCAATCCATTAGTAGAACGTCCTTCCCATCCAGCTTCTAGGTTTTTAGGACCATTGTCTGATGTAAAAGTAATCCATGAGTTATGCTCCAGATTCTCTTTTTTCACGTAGTTCATAAATCGTCCTATCTGGTGATCCATATGATCGATATTAGCATAATACTCGCCTGCAATTTTACCATACTCAGCGTACTTTTGAGTAAACGCTTCAGGTTGTGCCAATTTTAGATGCGGTTCATGAAACCACAATACCATCCTGTCCAACTATGCCCATATTGATAATCATTCAGGTCGCAAGGTTGGTCATATTTATAAAAGGGTCGTTCCATTTTATTATACCAATAGCAGACCTGTAAAAACCAAATTGTGGCATTGATACTTCCAGAGTGTTTATTAAAAGCTGGATGATACAATATCATAGGTGTAACCGTCTTCTTCCTCGACGTTTCTCGAAAAGGGTAAGCATTTCAGATTTCTTAAATCTAATTCTAGATTTGACTTTTATGTAAGGTAAGACACCATTATTTTTCCAAGCATGAATAGTCGTTTCAGAGACTTGAAAAAATAGTGCTGCTTGTTTTATCGTAAACAACTCTTCTTCAATTACCTCATTTTCCTTTTTAGCCAATTCATGCTCTTGGAGTGATTCATTGATAAGCCCTTTAAAAAATGCTGATAATTCTTCTGGTGTGGTTATCAGGTTGACCATCAACTTGTTTGATACATTTTCCATAGTATAAATAGTTTTATTTAACGATGGAACAAACTTATGCGCACTTACAATTAATTGCTAAAAAAGCAACAATTCGTGTATTACATTTCTCTGTAGTGGTTTACGCATGAAGTTCTAAATAGTATTTATTGTAACTTTGCGGTTTT
>JAFMDF010000119.1 GCA_017857395.1 Bacteroidota bacterium
TATTATTTCGTGTAATTTATGTATTAATCAAAAATTTGAGCGAACCTAGCGATAGTTACATTCAATTATAATATTAATTAATATGAGTTCCACATTCCGAAAAATCAGTATTGTTTTGGGCGCTTTAATTTTATTTTGGTCTATTGTCGTACTAGCTCCCAAATTATCAAAAAAGGACGCACCTCCTAAAAAAGAAATCACCGAAACAGTTGTCGCAAGAGAAGTAAAAGTGATGACAGTAAAGAATGGTGATGTCAATTCAAAACTAGCTATTCAAGGCAGTTTAGAAGCATTTAATAAAGTAGATATTTTTGCCGAAGTAACAGGTACTTTATCCAATGCTAATAAAACGGTAAAGGTTGGTAATTACTTTAAAAAAGGAGCGGTATTATTGGATATAGACAGAGAAGAAGCGCAACTGAACATCCTTTCTCAAAAAAGTAGTTTATTGAATGCGATTACTACTTTAATGCCCGACTTAAAAATTGATTACCCAGAAAGTTTTCAACAATGGAAAACCTATATTGATAATTTCAATGTAGAACATCCAATCACAGCCTTTCCGAAACCATTAAATGACCAAGAAAAATATTTCATCGCTTCCAAAAACTTGTTGAGTCAATATTATTCTATTAAGAGTGTGGAAAAACGCTTGCAAAAATATACCGTTTATGCGCCGTTTTCTGGTGTCATTACCCAATCTAATATTCAACCTGGTTCTTTAGTCAGAGCTGGTCAAAAAATGGGCGAATTAATGGGGACTAGCTTGTATGAAATGAAAGCTGCCTTGAATTTAGAAGACTTACAATTCATTAAAACGGGAAGTAAAGTGAGTTTGTACTCCGATGCAATTCCTGGTTCTTGGACAGGCACGGTCAAAAGAATTAGCGACCAAATTGACCCCAACACGCAATCGGTTATTGCTTATATCGGCGCAAGTGGAAAAGGATTAAGAGAAGGCATGTATTTGAGAGGAAATCTGAATTCTCAAACTATTAAATCTGCTATTCAAATCCCTATTGATTTATTGGTCAATCAGGATCAAGTATATGCCGTCAAGGATGGAAAGTTAACTTTGCAAACTATCGAAATCATAAATACGAATGCAGATTATGCAGTAGTAAAAGGTTTGACGGATAAGACCTTAATATTAAAAGAAAAAATTATTGGTGCTTATGAGGGTTTAACAGTAAAGCCAATTGAGTTAACTGCTAGTGTAGAGTAAATCGGTTACCAGTTACCAGTTACCAGTTGTCGTACTTAACTGACAACCGACAACTCACAACCATTTTAATCCTTCTCACCTTCAATTCTTTTAACATGAGGTCAATTATAAAATATTTTATAGATAATACGCTTGCCGCAAATATGTTGATGGTGGCGATTCTTATCATGGGCTTTTTTGGCCTGTCAAATACTAAAAAGTCATTTTTTCCAGAAGTAAAGGATAAATTTATTGTCGTTCAAGCAGCTTACATTGGTGCATCTCCCGAAGAAGTGGAAGAAGGGGTCGTTAGTAAAGTAGAAGAAGCCATTAAAGGGGTGTCTAATGTGGAACGAATCACCTCTAAGTCTTCCGAAAATATAGGTATTATTACGATAGAAGCAACTGAAAAGGCGGATGTTGATATTGTATTGACAGATGTAAAAAATGCAGTAGATGCTATTTCTTCTTTCCCTGTAAATGTAGAATCTATTCAAGTATTTAAGCAAGAATTATTACTAACGGCTGTTTTTTATGCGATTAGTGGAGATGTTGACTTGAAATCTTTAAAGCAATATGCTAGACAAATAGAAGAGGATTTATTAACGATTGATGGTATTTCTAAAGTATCTCTCCAAGGTATTCCTGATGAAGAAATTGAGATTGCTTTTCGAGAGGCAGATTTGAGGACTTATAAATTATCTTTTGCAGCAGCTACTCGTGCCGTTCAAGGCGCAAATTTAAATGTAACAAGTGGTACGATAAAAGGAGAAAAAGAAGATTTATTACTGAGAGCTAAAAACAAAGGATATACTGCTAATGAATTTAGAGACATTGTCGTTAAAACTTCGCCCAATGGGAGTTTGGTCAAATTACATCAAGTTGCAGATATAACAGATAAATGGGTGGATAATCCTGACAGGTCGTATATTAATGGGAAAACAGCGATTCGAGTTACCGTAAAATATACGAAGAACGAAGATATTGTACATGTTGCGGAGAACACCAAAGCCTATATGGCTGATTTTGCGGCAAAAAACCCAGGCATCACCGCTACGATGTTAGCGGATGAATCTGACGTTATCACAAAGAGAATTGACCTATTAATTGAAAATGGTTTAGTCGGCTTTTTATTAGTAATCGTTCTTTTAGCGATGTTCCTTAATTGGCGATTGGCCTTCTGGGTGGCTTTAGCGATACCTATCTCCTTTGCAGGTATGTTTATTTTTGTCCCTCTTTTTGGCGAAAGTATCAATGTAGTTTCTTCTTTTGGGATGATTATGGTGCTCGGAATTCTTGTCGATGATGGAATTGTCATCTGCGAAAGTATCTATAGTAAATATGAAGAAGGTAATTTAACTCGTACAGAAGCAGCAATAGAAGGAACAATGGAAGTATTGCCTGCCGTAACTGGAGCGATATTAACCACCATGTTAGCCTTCGGTAGCTTCTTTTTTGTAGCGGGACAGATTGGGGAATATTTCTCTTCTTTAGCAGTTTTTGTTTTATTCGCCCTAGCCTTTTCTTTAATTGAAGGCGCCTTGATTTTGCCTTCCCACGTCGCACATTCTCACGCCTTAGACCCTGACAAAAAGCCTTTATGGTTGGTCACAAAATTTGATGGATTTATGCGCTGGTTACGGGATAGTGTTTATGCCCCCGTTTTGCGTTTTTCGATGCACAACAAGTTTTTAGTCTTTGCCTCTATTTTAAGTGTCTTTATTTTAACTATTTCAGCAATACAAGGAGGGATTATTAAGCAAACTTTTTTCCCTAATGTTGAATTAAATAATTTGAATGTTGATTTACAGATGCCTTCTGGAACATCTGTAGACATTACCGAAAAATGGTTGGCACATATTGAACAAGCAGCATGGGAAGTGAACGAGGAATTGACCAAAGAGTATATGCCAAACGGAGAATCAATTATTGAAAATATTCAGAAAACAGTTGGCCCGACTAGTAATATTGGAGGGCTTAATTTATTATTTATTGATGTTGAAAAAAGAAGAGCGGTTACAGGAAGAATCATATCCGAAGCTATTCGTAAGCGTGCAGGAGAAATCGCAGGTGCGGAACAACTGACTTATGGTGCCCAACTAAATTTTGGTAAACCCGTCTCTATTTCTTTGGTGGGTACCAATAGCGAAGAACTCAAATTAGCAACCAATATGGTCAAAGCCGAATTAAATGATTTGGCAGAATTACGAGATATTACCGACACTAATAAGGATGGATTAAAAGAAATAAAAATAAATTTAAAGGAGAAAGCGAAATATTTAGGCTTGAATTTACAAGATATTGCAGGTCAAGTTCGACAAGGATATTTTGGGAATGAAGTACAAAGGCTACAAAGAGGAAAGGATGAAGTAAGGGTTTGGGTACGTTATGCTAAAGCAGATAGAAAAAATGTGGCACAATTAGAAGAAATGCGCATTAGATTAGCAGATGGTAGAGCGTTTCCACTAAAAGAATTAGCTACGCTGGAAGAAGAGGTTGGTATTTTAGCTATTGATAGACTAGACGGTAAAAGACAAGTTACGATTGAAGCGGATATTGCCAATAATGATGTTTCTGTAACAGACCAAAATAATAATATTAAAGAAAATATTGGTCCTAAAGTAGAAGCTAAATTTCCATCGGTAACGGCTCTTATGGAAGGTCAAGAACGAGAAACAGCTAAAACCAATGAATCTTTTGCCTTAGTTGGTCCAATTGTCTTAATCTTAATGTTCTTCATCATTGCGCTAACTTTCAAATCTATTAGTCAGACCTTGGTTGTTTTTATGCTCATTCCATTCTGTTACATCGGTGTGGGTTGGGGGCATTGGTTTATGGATAAACCAATTAGTCTTTTATCTAACCAAGGGGTCTTAGCATTGATTGGGATTTTGGTCAATGATGCATTAGTGTTCATTTCTACCTATAACCAAAATCTAAAGAAGGATATGCCACAGATGGACGCTTTGTATCACGCTGGTTTGTCTCGTTTTAGACCAATCGTTTTGACTTCAGTTACGACCGTTGCTGGTTTAGCGCCACTTTTAATGGACCCTAGTTTAGGTGCGCAATTTGTGATACCGATGGCGATTTCTGTTGCCTTTGGACTGATATTTATTACCGTCATTATTTTGGTTTTATTACCCGTTTTCATTATCGCTACTAATCGGATTAAAGTCTATGCTACATGGCTGTGGGAAGGCAAGAAGCCTTCTTTTGAATCGGTAGAAAGTGCGGTTAAGAATCAACAGACCTTTGCATAAAAATCGTGGGATTTTAAAAATCACCACGATTTAAAATATAAACATGAAAAGAATTGCAATAGATATGGACGAAGTCTTGGCAAATCCAAATCTTCGTTTTCTAGAATGGTATGAAAGAGATTATGGCGTAAAAATTACGGAAGCGCAATTATATGGAATGGGGCAGAAATTTTATGAATATGTCGATAATCACGATTTACGGAATTATCTCCATATCAAAGGATTTTTTAAAGATTTGCCGCTGATGCCTAATAGTCAAGAGGTGGTCAAATGGTTAGCAGAACATTATGAAATTTTCATTGTGACTTCAGCTATGGAATTTAGAAATTCCATGGAGGATAAATACGATTGGTTACAAAAATATTTTCCTTTTTTACCCTGGAAAAATTTCGTGTTTTGTGGTCGAAAAGATATGATTATTGCTGATTATTTAATTGATGACCATGTACGAAATTTAAGCACTTTTACAGGAAAAGGTATTTTATACCATGCACCTCATAATTTAGGGGACACCGAATTTACTAGGGTTAAAAATTGGAAAGACATCAAAACGTTTTTTGAAAAAGAGTTAGCATTGGAAACCAGTCTAAATAAAACATCAAATTAGGCGATGGAGGAAATACCCAATAAAAATATTTTTATGATGTGCGAATCCTTAAATGAAAGCGCATTGTCTACTTTACCCAAAGCATTCCATGTAAGAAGCTGTAAAAGAACAGAATTAGATATTTGGAAAGCCATGCCTTTTGATAACTTCAATGAAGCAAAAGAATATGACCAGTTTATGGTTGATTTTTTTGAGAAAACTTATGGTGGACAAGAGGATTTATTTTTTAAGAATACCCTTTTTGTCTGCAATAGTAAAGATGAACCAATTGCTACTTGTCTATTATGGAAAGCTTATAGAGCATTTAATACCATTCATTGGTTGAAAGTACTAAAAGGTTATGAAGGATTAGGAATTGGTCGAGCTTTATTATCTATTATTATGAAAGATTTACCAAAGACGGCTTATCCAATTTATCTCCATACGCAGCCTGGTAGTTATCGAGCTATCAAATTATATTCAGATTTCGGTTTTCACTTATTATCTGACAAAAAAATAGGGAAAAGAGTCAATGACTTAGAAGTGTGTTTACCAATTCTTAAAAAATATATGCCCGACAAAGATTACCTGCAACTAAAAATTAATAAAGCACCTATTCATTTTTTGAATAAATTAAAAACGTTTGATACAGTAGAATTTTAAATTTAAAATTTTGCTTTTTCACAAAAAGTATTGCTAAAGAATTGATATTTTAATATGAAAAAAATCACTCTACTACTAATAAATATTTTGTGCTGTTTAATCCTTTTCGCACAAGAAAAACTAAGTCTAGCACAAGCGATAGAAATTGGCATTCAAAATAATTACCAAATAGAAATTGCTAGGCAAAATTTGCAGGTCGCTTCTAATAACAACGATTGGGGTGCAGCAGGTCGTTATCCTAGAGTTGATATAAATCTCAACTCTAGTAATGGTTATCGCAATGCCAAAAGCCCTGGTTTTCTATTAGAACAATCCGCTTTAAGTGGAGGTATTACCCCTTCCATTGATGCGGCTTGGACGATTTATGATGGAAAAAAAGTAAAAATCACGAAGCAACAATTAGAACAGGTAGAAAATCAAACGAATTTGGGTATTTCTGTAGCGACAGAGAATACGATTCAGTCGATTATCTTAGCCTATAATCGAGCACTCATACAAGAAGAACAATTAACGACCTTAAGAGAAGTCCTTACTTTATCAAGAGATAGAATTGACTACCAAAATGTTAGAAAGGAATTTGGGCAGGCAGGAAAGTTTGATTTATTACAAACTCAAGACGCTTATTTAAATGACTCTACGAATATTTTGATTCAAGAAAATAATGTAGCAACAGCTTACCGAGATTTGAATTTGGCGATGGGACAAGATGATTTAAGTAAAATCTATCAGTTAACAGACGGATTAAATTATGAACCTAAAAGGTATCAATTAGCGGATTTAGAACAGTCTCTTTTTGCCAATAATCGAAATTTGCAAAGTTTAATGGTCAATCGAGAATTGGCGAATATTAATACCCAATTTCAAGAAAGTTTTAAGAAACCGACTATTAGTTTAGGAAGTGGATTAGTTTATGATTTGACAGGTACAGATGGGACTCAATTAATCGCTTTTGGAGACCAACCACCTGTCGAAACGGATAATAAAGGAACAAATAAAACCTTTAATTTCTACTTTAATATTCAAGCGAATTACAACCTTTTTGATGGGGGTAATAAAAAGCGAAATATCGAAAATGCGAAGGTAGATGAATTGATTGCTCAATTAAATATCAATGAATTGAAAAGAACCCTTTCCAATCAGCTACAAAATGCTTTAGCGAATTATAATAATCAATTGCGTTTAGTGAATCTAACAGCCAATTTAATTAATAATGCGAAGGAAAATCTGACTATTGGAGAAGAACGATTTAAAGGCGGACTGATCACTTCCTTTGATTATAGAAATATTCAATTGTCTTTTGTCAATGCCTCACAAGCTAGATTAAATGCCATTTTTAATTTAAAAAATACAGAAGTGGAATTGATGCGTTTGACGGGGGATTTGATTAAATAGTAAAAATATTGATAGCAAACCAAACTAGAGCGTTTCATCAACTCCCTAGTTTGGTTCGTTACCAAAATATTAAGCATAGTTTTTCACAAAATCTAAATATCCATTTTCACCATTTCTCTTATTCCACCGAATAGCAGATTTTTTAATTTTTCTTAGACATGCTAAGTAAATTTCTTCTTTCGTAGTCGTTCTTAATGCTCTACTAAAACTTTTTCTTTTAGGTGCTGGATTTTCTCCAATAAGTTCTTCTCTTAAACCAAGAAAACCAGTAACTCTATCAAAAATAGATTTTTCTTTAGCTGAAATCTCCTCAGACATTTTAAATTCCTTTCTAGTATCAATTGCTCTATAATAGGCAATAATGACATCTAATGCCTTGATGACATCTTGGTCTCTTAAACTTGAATTTTCTCTATATACACCTACAATTCCGCCTTCAATACTTTGTAAAATATCTACATGTTTATCTTCTAAAGCCATATCAATTTAATTTTTTGAATAATTCTTTGCTAAAATTATAAAATGATAAACAAAAAAGAATGTTTGTTTAAAAAAAATTGATGTTTTTTGTCTCCTGACCTGCATGAAGTATTTACGTTCTTATTTTATAAAAGAAATTGCTTGAAATAATTCAGTCTCCTCTTTTTGATTAACAACATAACTAAATCCTGGTTGAACGCTATACCCACCATATTGTCCAGCTTTATTAACCGCACAGTAGCCCACTTGAATATCTTTATAATGCTGGTTCTTCGCAATTCGTTGAACGGCTTCTTCACAAGCTTCTTGAGGTGTTTTTCCCTGTCGCATTAATTCGACCACTAGAAAAGAGCCTAAGGTTTTGAGTACCGCTTCGCCAACGCCTGTAGCGGCCGCTCCACCAACTTCATTATCGACAAATAAACCTGCCCCAATAATAGGGGAGTCTCCTACTCTTCCATGCATTTTATAAGCCATTCCACTAGTCGTACAAGCACCAGAAATATTTCCTGCTTGGTCAATAGCGACCATGCCTATCGTATCGTGATTTTCAATATTGATAACTGGTTTGTATTCCGTATTAACTAACCATGCCTCATATTCTTTTTTAGACTTTTCCGTTAATAAATTTTCTACTTTAAAACCTTGTGCTAAGGCAAATTTCAAAGCGCCTTCCCCTGCTAATATAACGTGAGGTGTTTCTTCCATTACTTTTCGAGCAACAGAAATAGGATGTTTGATACCTTGCAAAAAGCAAACAGAACCACAATCTCCTTTTTCATCCATAATACAAGCATCCAAAGTTACTTTTCCCTCTCTGTCTGGTCGGCCACCATAGCCTACAGATTGGTCGTTTTCGTCTGCTTCTAATACCCTAACGCCTGCTTCTACGGCGTCTAAAGCCCTTCCTCCATTTTGAATAACTTGCCAAGCTGTTTGATTGGCGACTTGTCGTTCCCAAGTCGCAATAACTGTTGGTTTAGTAACTATATTTGTTCCGTTTACTGGGGTAGCTTTTTCTTCTGATGCGCAGGCAGTACTACCTAAACCAATTGCAGCTAATAAAGAACTGAGTGCGGAACGGTGAATAAATTTTCGTCGATTTAACATTGATTTTAAGTTTTGAATAGGAGAAAATGGGGGAATGAGTTGATAGGTTAAAGAAGTTAGGAGATACTACTCTTCACCTCATTAACGCACGACCTTATAACCTTACCAATTAATTCTTCGTAATATCTGTATATATTCGTCGTTTTCGTCATTTGAACAGCATAATTAATCGAATATATCCCAATAAATTAAAAATAATATGCAATTTCGCAAATTATGACAGCCGCCAAGATACTAAATTTAGAGACTTCATTAGTAGGCGACTTTAATTTTATAACACAAATTCTCAACTCAATTAAATCCTTATTTTTTATGAAACAAAAAGGAATCTCTTGTTTACTTTTCCTCTTTGGGCTATTCACGCTTAATGCTCAGATGAATAAAATTGATTTTGTAGAATACGACTTGGATAATGGCTTACATGTCATCTTACACCAAGATAATTCTACGCCAATCGTTGCGGTTTCCATTATGTACCATGTTGGTTCAAAAAATGAGAATCCTGAAAAAACTGGTTTTGCTCACTTTTTTGAACATTTATTATTTGAAGGGTCGGAAAATATTCCAAGGGGGCAATTTGATAAATATGTCCAAAATGCAGGAGGTGTTTTAAATGCGAATACTTCTGCTGACCGAACTTTTTATTTTGAGTTATTACCGTCTAATCAATTAGAATTAGGGCTTTGGTTAGAATCGGAACGACTACTACATGCAAGAGTAGATGAAAAAGGGATAGAAACGCAGCGGGAAGTTGTCAAAGAAGAAAGAAGACAACGATACGAAAATTCCCCTTATGGAAGTCTTTACCCTGAATCTATGGCAAGAGCATTTACCAAACATCCGTATCGGTGGACACCAATTGGGTCGATGGCGCATTTGGATGCTGCGGAAGAAGCAGACTATAAGAATTTTTACAAAGATTTTTATGTACCAAATAATGCCGTATTGTCTATTGCTGGAGATTTAGATATAGCGACAACCAAAATGTTAATTGATAAATATTTTAGTGGTATTCCAAAAAGTACAAAGCCCATTTATCGTCCCGATATAGTAGATGACCCAATTGCAGGAGAAATAAGAGATACTATTTTTGATAACATTCAATTACCTGGGGTTATTCAATCTTATAGAGCGCCTGCCCAAGGTACAGATGACCATTATGCAGTAAGTATGTTGGCGCAATTATTATCAAAAGGACAAAGTTCTAGATTACATCGTGCTTTAGTTGACGAAAAGCAAAAAGCCGTTCAAGCAGGAAATTTCTCTGTTGAAGGAGAAGACCCTGGAGTTAATATCATTTTGGCGATTGCAAATATGGGCGTGGATGCGGAAGATTTAGTAATTGCAATAGATGAAGAAATTGCTAAAGCTCAAAATGAACTCATTTCTGATAAAGAATTTCAGAAATTAAAAAACCAAATCGAAAACGATTTTATCTCAGCTAATGGTCGAATATTTGGGATCGCAGAAAGTTTGGCGAATTATTATACTTTTTATGGCGATACGAATTTGATTAACACAGAGATTGACCGTTACTTGGCAGTTACAAAACAGGATATTCAACGAGTTGCTAGAGAATATTTCAATAAAAATAGTAGAGTCAATTTAATCTATTTGCCAAAGCAAGCACAGCCGTAATAGCAATTGAAAATCTAAAATCTAAAATTCAAAATTTAAAAGTGAAGGAAAATAGATAAACAAGTGTTTGACTGCTGAATTATTCATATATGATGGTAACCATCAACAATATAGCAATTTAACAATTATTTTTTCCCTTACTGTTTAACATATAACACGATGAAAAAAATATTATTTTTATTTTTAATGAGCGGGTTGTTTTTTGCTCAATGTACACCCAAGATAGCAGAGACTGCTGCGGGTACCGAAGATAAAATGGACAAGGCGGCTGATAAAGCAGCAACCATGAAGGATAAGATAGCAGCTGTCAATGATTTTCGAAAGACTGCACCTAAACCAGGGCCCGCACCAAAAATAGAGATTGGTTCAGCGGATAATTTTAGTTTAGCGAATGGACTAAAAGTTTTCGTAGTAGAAAACCATAAATTACCAAGGGTTTCCTTTCAAATATTCGTTGATGTTCCACCATTAATGGAAAAGGAATTTGCGGGCGCTGCGAGTATTGCTGGGCAACTATTAAAGGCAGGAACGATTACCAAGTCAAAGTCAGAAATTGATGAAGCTGTTGATTTTATGGGTGCTTCTTTAAATAGTAATAGTAGTGGAATCTCAGGGGCTTCTTTAAAAAAGCACACAGAGGAGTTGATGAAAATTGCGTCTGATGTTTTATTAAAACCATCTTTCCCTCAAGCAGAGTTTGATAAAATAAAAAAGCAAACTTTATCAGGATTAGCACAAGTAAAAGAAGACCCTAATAGTATTGCGCAAAATGTATCAAATGTGTTGACTTACGGAAAAGCGCATCCTTATGGGGAAATTCAAACAGAAGAGACGGTAGGAAAAATCACCTTGGCAGAAACTAAAAAATATTACAATACTTATCTCAAGCCTAATCTTGGTTACATGGTCGTGGTAGGAGATATTACGGTGGCAGAAGCTAAGCCAATGGTAGAAAAGTATTTTGGTAAATGGATGAGTCGCCCTGTCCAAAAATCAGATTTCTCAACACCTCAGAAGCCAAGTCAACCTACTGTGAATTTTGTTAGCAAAAGTGGCGCAGCGCAATCTGTCATCACCGTAACGTACCCAGTAGATATTAAACCTGATGCAGCAGATTGGATTGCAGCTAGAGTTATGAATGCTATTTTAGGAGGAAGTGGATTGAGTAGTAGAATCAACCAAAATCTTCGAGAAGATAAAGCCTATACTTATGGAGGCGGTTCTAGTCTAGATAATGACCGCTATATTGGTTCTTTTTCTGCGAATGTTAGTGTTAGAAATGAAGTGACGGCTCCTGCTGTTAAGGAGTTATTGAAAGAATTGAATCGAATACGTACAGAAAAAGTAACGGAGGAAGAATTAACGCAGATTAAAAATTACTTGACAGGAATTTTTGCGATACAATTAGAAAGTCCACAAACAGTAGCTCGTTTTGCCTTAAATTCAGCAAGGCATAATTTACCAGCAGATTATTATGCGACTTATCTAGAAAAATTGAATGCGGTAACAACGGATGATATTCTGGCAATGGCGCAGAAATATATTACGCCAGCGAATGCGCATATTTTAGTGGTGGGTAATAAGAGTGAAGTTGCGGAAAGCTTAAAAGAGTTTACTACAGATGGAACCATCAATTATTATGATGCCTTCGGGACTCCACTAGAAATGGAAACAAGCACGGCTACCTCCAATATGACTGTGGAGCAAGTATTAGATAAATACATTACAGCGATTGGTGGAAAGGATAAATTGATGAAGGTGAAAGATTTGACCATGAATATGGCAGCAGATGCTATGGGGCAAACCATTGAAATGAAGATTATTCAAAAATCGCCAGGTAAAACTTACCAAGCATTCATCATGGGCGGTGTTGCTCAGCAAGAAACTATTCTAAATGGGGATAAAGGTAAAATTACAGCAGGCGGCCAATCTCAGGCTATGCCAGCAGAGCAAGTAGCTAGTTCTAAAGAACAATCTGTTCTGTTTACTGAAATGCAATTTAAAGCGTTAGGTTACGAAGCTAAATTAGTTGGTACAGAAAATTTGGATGGCAAAAATGTTTTTGTGGTAGAAACAACATCTCCACTTGGTAAAAAACAAACTTTATTCTTTGATACAAAAACTTACTTAAAAGTTAAAGAATCTAGTAATATACCTGGCCCTAACGGTCAATTGCAAACGGTTTCTACTGACTTGTCCGATTATAAAGAAGTCGATGGAATTTTATTCCCTTTTAGTCGAAAATTGGTTGGTGCAGCACCAATACCTTTAGACTTAAAAATTACGGAAATTAAAGTGAATAGCGCCGTAAGTGATGATTTGTTTAAGGTAGAATAAATTGCTTTATTGTTGAATTGTTTTATTGTTATGTCACAAGGACATAACAATAAAACAATTCAGCTATTTAATCATTTTTTACAGCTTTCGATAAAAAATATAAGCATCGACATAGCCTTGCTCGATGTGGAAAAACCCTTCTGGCACTGTTCCGATAATTTCAAATCCATTATCTAGCCAAGTTTTTATAGCCCCTTTATTCGTGCTAACTACCAAGTTAAATTGCATACCTCGATACCCCGCTTCCTTCGCCATTTTAATAGAATGGGCACATAGTAGATGGCCAATTCCATGTCCTCTCTTTTCAGTATCTACCATGTAAGCAGCATTAGCAATATGTCCGCCATAGCCCGGTTGATTGGCCTTAAAAATATAAGCACCAACTATTTCAGTTCCTTGTTCTGCTACATAAGTATGATTGCTTAGATTGACCCAACTTTTTTCAATGTCTGCTTTGGTAAAACTATCATCATAAGGATAATAAATTTTCTGTTCCATAATGGTTTTCCACATTTGCCAGATGGTTGTTAAATCTTTCGTTTCGGCAGGGCGGATGTTGATATTCATGTTTACGCTTTTCTGATTTTAGGATAAAGGAAATAGGTATTAAATGACAAAAGTATATTTTTTTGGAATCCTGTTTTATCAATTGAGCACCTACAGGGTATCTATATTGTAAAAGTGTCTGACAATCATCGAACGACTGCAAAAAAAATAACGATACAATAGCATTGTAAATGCTAACTTTTATTTTTCTAAAAAGTGTCCTACCATAAACGTGGTAGGACACTTTTTTATTGACACGCCTATTATTTAGAATACCCTTACCTGTTTAAACTATTTTCACCCAAAGTGAAACATTTCTGCACGTAAACTCTTATTCCCGACAGTATTCGTTGATTTTATTGTTAAAAAAGGTAGAAAACTCTAAGGAAGTGGTATCTTGCGCTTTTTTTTAAATCACTAGTTAATTTTCAAACCATAAGTCAACGTTTATGAAAAACAGATGCTACAATTTGAGCATAATGACTGTACTATTACTTCTAGTAGTGCAGTTTGCCTGGGGGCAAGGTTCAACTTCTTCCAGAATTACTGGGCAAATTACAGATGGCACGGAAACCTTAATCGGCGCTAATGTAATAGCTATTCACGAACCTACTGGGTTCCAATACGGAACGGCAACTAATATTGAAGGACTATTCACTTTGAATAATGTCAATGTTGGAGGTCCGTACACGATTACTGTATCTTATACAGGTTACGAAGAGTATGTGATCAAAGACATTTACTTGAATCTTGGACAAACAGAATCTTTTAACATCAAAATGAATGAAGCAGCATTACAATTATCAGAAGTAATTGTAACCGCAGGTGGTCTTTTTGATGGTAATCGAACGGGTTCTGAAACGAGAGTTTCTGAAGAAACTATTGCAGCTTTACCTTCTGCCGATAGAGGCTTGAATGATTATTTACGTTTGACGCCACAAGCTGATGTTGCGAATAATGGAGCAACAAATGGCGGTGGTATTTCTTTTTCTGGTGTGAACAACCGTTTCAACGCTATCTTTATTGATGGTGCGGTGAATAACGATGTTTTCGGTTTGGCCAATTCTGGAACAAATGGTGGACAAGCAGGTATCTCTCCTATTTCTCCTGATGCCTTAGAGCAAATTCAGGTAGTTTTAGCACCTTATGATGTAACCCTTGGTGGTTTCGCTGGTGGTGGTATCAATGCAGTAACTAGAAGTGGTACTAACACTTTGACTGGTTCTGCTTACTATTTTAATAGAAACGAGAATTTATCAGGTAAAACACCTACAGATATAGATGGTGCTACTAGAACAAAATTAGCGCCTTTTACAGCTAGAACTTTTGGTGGTCGTTTAGGCGGTGCACTAATTGAGAATAAACTATTTTTCTTTGCGAATGTAGAAATTCAGCGGGACGAAATACCTAGACCGTTTATTCAAAGTGAATATAACGGAGATTCTGATGCTAATCAGTTAAACGCAGTTCGTCAAAAATTAATTGATGATTTTGGGTATAATCCAGGAGGATTCGAAGATAATCCTCAGACCGTTAATGGAGAAAAAATATTAGTCAAATTAGACTATAACATTAACCAAAAGCATAAATTATCTGCTAGACATAGTTATGTGAAAGGAACGACGGAAATTCATCCTTCACCAAGTGCAAATAGGGTAGTTTTTGGAAATACAGGATATCTTTTTCCTTCAACGACTAACTCTACGGCTATTGAATTGAAGAGTATTCTTAGTCCAAATACAGCTAATAATTTAATTATTGGTTATACAAAGGTAACAGATGATAGAGCGCTTTTAGGAGACCCTTTCCCTCAGATTATCATGCCTGACGGAAACGGTACAGTAGTTGTTGGTACAGATAACTTCTCTTATTCTAATATTGTAAATCAAGATGTTTTTACAATTACGAATAACTTCAACTTATACAAAGGAAAGCACTCTTTCACTTTTGGTACCCATAATGAGTTTTTTAAAATTGAAAACTTATTTACCATCTTCTCTACACCACGATACGAATACTTCTTTAATGGGGTGAATAGATTTTTGGATGGAGAAAATGCTGATTTATCTTTATTTGGGCATGAGCAAGCGTTCGGTAGTGATAATATCAGATTAGGAGATGCTGGAACAAACTTAGGACCATCTTTCAATGCAATGCAACTGGCGTTTTATGGACAAGATGAAATTCAGATAAACAAAGACTTTAAAGTAACACTTGGATTAAGATTTGATGTACCTATTTTCACGGATGACCCACCATTAGATAATACCGCTTTTAATACGACAACGGTACCACTTATTGAGCAATTTTATGATTTACAAGGGGCGAGAGCAAGTAAAGCTCCAAGCACTTCTGTTTATATTAGTCCAAGAATAGGTTTCAATTATGATGTGAATGGAGATAAATCAACTCAACTAAGAGGTGGTATTGGTGTATTTACCAGTAGAGTACCTTGGGTATGGCCAGGTGGTATGTTTATTAGAAATGGCTTGAATAGTGCCTTTAATGTACGGGTAGGTGTAGGACAGCAAGAAATTTTAGCGACTCCTCAAGAATGGTTAGCTAATTTGACGAGTGATGTCAGTCCAGCTGGAGATGTGGATTTATTCACAGAGAACTTCAAGTATCCTCAAATCATGCGAGCTAGTTTGGCAATGGATAAAAAATTACCTGGAGGAATTGATGGTACAGCAGAGGTCACTTTCACGAAGACCTTGAATAACATGGATGTAAAGCATGTCAATATCAAGCCAAGTACGGAAACTTTAGGCGGTGCGGACAATCGCCCTGTCTTTAATTTTAATGATAAGATTGACCCAACTTATACCAACATTACCTTAGTTGATAACACAAGTAAAGGATATACTTTTAACTTTACTGCTCAAGCGTCTAAGCAATTTGCTAAAAATTCCTCTTTTAGCTTAGCTTATTCTTTTACTAGAGCAGATGCACTAGTAGATGGTAGAGGATTCATCAATAATACTAACTGGCAAAACATCTTGAGTGTACAGGGGAATAATAATGCTCAAGTAACCCGTTCTACTTTTGATGCAGGTTCTAGAATTACTGCTTTTGTTTCTCATAAGTTTGATTATTCTGACTTTATGAATACAACGCTATCTATTTTCTATACAGGTAAATCTGGTTCTCCTTATTCTTTTGTTTATAATAATGAGGCGACTTCTGATTTATCTACTTCTGTTGGTAACAACGATTTAATCTTTGTTCCTACCAATCAAAGTGATATCAACTTGGTAGACATTGATGGTGGTGCAACTGCTGCACAGCAATGGTCAGACTTAAATAGTTTCATTGAAAATAATGATTACTTAAGTAGTCGAAGAGGAGACTATGCAGAAGCGAATGAGGTTAGAACACCATTTGAAGGAGTAATGGATTTAAAAATCATTCAAGATTTTTATTTTGGTGGCAAAGACGGAGGAAGGAGACAAAATATCCAAGTTACCTTTGATGTTTTCAACTTTACTAATTTGATTAATAAAAATTGGGGTAGAAGATACTTCGTAGGAGGTAATACTTTCTCTTTACTTCAATCAAGTAGAAATGATGATGGGGTGTTAGAATACAACTTTACAGTTCCTAATGGCAATACATTCAACATCGTACAGTCTGGTACTTATAGTGCTAGATGGAATGCGCAATTAGGCTTAAGATATAGTTTCTAATTTTTAGAACTAAACCAACTTTAAAATTTCTTCCCGAATATTCTTTATTGAATGTTCGGGATTTTTTATGCCTCAATGTACCGACGAATTCATTCGTCGCTACCAGATACGCAATCGACGAATGAATTCGTCGGTACACTTATTCGATATGAAAAGGAACTTCATAATACTTTATCTCCGTTACTAAGTGCCTACGATAAGTTTCGTTGGTCAATAAATAGAAATAATCGTTTTGTAAATTACAACCAGCTGCTTTAAGTTGCGCTATTACTTTGGCAGACCAAGCTTTTAGTTCCGTTTCTGATACATGATTTAAATTCACATCATAAGGTTCAATTTCAGTATCTAAATCAAGTAAGTGATATTTACCAGAAAGGATAAACACTTTAGCTGGATTTTTAGCTTCCGCAAAAGCCATTAACTCTTGGAAGAGGTCACCTTGATATAAATCTTTGGCGGCGCATTTATGGTTTCTTTTGGGAGCTACGCAGGTTACTAGGACTATTTTTTGCATAAGATAGTTGTATGATTTAGCTCAAAAATAAGTAATTAGAGCCACAATTCTAATTCGGATAAATTCCAGTTCCGACCTTCCCACCAAAACCCTTTCTATGCTCATCTTATTAGCAAGTCGAAAAACACCAAGGTTTAGATTCATCAACCAGATTATTCGCAAATCACCGAAAGATCACTAAACCTTAATTTATGAAAAAGAAAAAAAATCGTTTAAGTAGCGAAGTAAATGCAGGATCTATGGCAGACATTGCCTTCTTATTACTCATCTTTTTTTTGGTCACCACCCAGATAGATTCTGACAAAGGGATATTGGTTAAATTGCCTATGTGGGAAAAAACGCCACCTATCATTGATATTACACCAAGGAATGTATTCTCCATCAAAGTCAATCGAAGTAATCAATTATTAGTAGAAGGGGAACTTGGCAATATGGATGCTATTCGAGGTCAAGTCAAAGAATTTGTACTAAACCCTAGAAAAAAAGCGAATTTATCGAGTTCCCCTAATAAAGCAGTCGTTTCGCTACAAAATGACCGAGGTACTTCTTATGCTACTTACTTGAGTGTGTATAATGAAATTAAGGCCGCTTATAATGAATTGTGGGAAGAGGAATCTAATCGGCGCTACGGAGAGTTATTTGCAGATTTACCAAAAGCTGCGCAGAAAGAGATACGGCGAAAAATTCCATCGGTCATTTCTGAGTCTGAGCCTACGGAGTTTTAAATTTCTGAAAAGTATAGCTTAGTTTTTACCACATAGTCACATAGTATACATAGTTTTTTAAATCTAGTTCGTAAAACTATGTATACTATGTGTTTTTTACTATGTGACTATGTGATAAAACTAATTTGTACTCATTAATTTTTTTATGCGCTTGCAGTCTTTGTGATAAAAGAAACTTCCCAATAAAACCGACTACCTTGCTACCGCCTTATGAATCTTCTCTAGAATCTGTTTCACTTGTTTCAAACTCTTAACATCTTCTTTAATCAAAATCAAATAACGAGAAGATTGCTTTAAGGTTAAACCAGCTTTCTCCCCATGCATGGTAATTAATTTTATAAAATTCTTAAACAGTTTGGTTTCATAAAAAGGAGACTGGGCATTCCCTATAAAATAACAGCGTAGTTTTCGTTGTTTCAAACTCAGGCGTTCAAAGCCCATTTTTTGACAAATCCAACGCACTTTTAAACCATCAAATAGTTCTTGTATTTCCTTCGGCACTTTACCAAAACGGTCTTTTAACCCCGCTGCAAATTTATCTAAAGCCTCCTCTGTTTTAATTTTATCCAATTCAGTATACAAATTCAATCGCTCTTGAATATTATTCACATACTCATCAGGAATCAACATTTCTGTGTCCGTCTCAATTTGTACATCTCGCACAAATTCGGTCCGCTTTTCTAAATCTGCCTTGAATAAATCTTTGAAATGGGATTCTTTTAATTCTATAATGGCTTCTTCTAGGATTTTTTGATATGTCTCATAACCAATTTCAGAAATAAAACCACTTTGTTCTCCGCCTAATAAATTACCTGCGCCTCGAATATCTAAATCTCGCATAGCGATATTAAAACCGCTTCCTAGGTCGGAAAATTCTTCAATCGTCTTTAATCGTTTCCTAGCGTCCGTCGATAAGGTAGACATAGGCGGTGCGAATAAATAACAAAAAGCCTTTCGATTCGACCGACCAACTCGACCTCTCAATTGGTGCAAATCGCTTAAACCAAATCTATTGGCGTCGTTAATAATGATGGTATTCGCATTGGTGATATCCAAGCCTGTTTCAATAATATTCGTAGAAACTAAAACATCATATTTATAATCAATAAAATCAATTAATGCTTTTTCTAGTTTATTAGAATCCATTTGTCCATGTGCCATAATTACATCTACGTCAGGGCATAATCGCTGAATCATCGCTGTAATATCAGGCAGCGTTTTTACTCGGTTATGCACAAAAAAGACTTGCCCACCTCTATCCGTTTCATATAAAATGGAATCTCTGATTACCTCGTCATTAAATATCCGAATTTCCGTGTGAATGGGCTGTCGATTGGGTGGAGGCGTGCGAATAATGGATAAATCTCTTGCCGCCATCAAAGAAAACTGCAGTGTTCTTGGAATAGGTGTTGCTGTCAAAGTTAAAGTATCCACATTGACTTTTATATTCCTTAATTTCTCCTTGGCTGCTACCCCAAATTTTTGTTCTTCATCAACTATCAATAAACCTAAATCCTTAAATCCTATTTGTTTATTAAGCAGACCATGCGTACCAATCACCAAGTCTATTTCTCCACTTTTTAATTTTTCACCAATGATTCGTTTGTCCTTGGCAGACCGAAAACGATTGATATAATCTACTGTCACACCAAAATTATCTAATCGCTCTTTAAAGGTTCGATAATGTTGTAAGGCTAAAATAGTGGTTGGTACTAGAATAGCCACCTGTTTCCCGCCAACAACTGCCTTAAATGCTGCTCGCATGGCTACTTCCGTTTTACCAAAACCAACATCTCCACAAATCAACCTATCCATCGGATTATCACTCGTCATGTCTGCCTTTACATCATTGGTTGCTTTTAATTGGTCGGGGGTATCTTCATAAATAAAAGAGGCTTCTAATTCATTTTGTAAATAACCATCTGGAGGAAAAGCAAAACCTGGCGCTGCTTTTCGTTTTGCATATAATTTTATCAATTCCTTGGCAATGTCTTTGACCTTGCTCTTCGTTTTTCGTTTTAAATTCTTCCAGGCATCCGAGCCTAATTTACTTAATTTAGGTGGTGTACCATCCTTTCCTCTAAATTTTGCAATCTTATGAAGAGAATTAATACTGACATATAAGAGATCATTATTTTTAAAAATAACCCTGACCGATTCTTGATTATGCCCGTTGATATTAATCTTCTCCAAACCAGAAAAGCGACCAATACCGTGGTCAATATGCGTAATATGGTCGCCAGGCTTTAGTTCTCTTAATAATTTTAGATTTAACGCTTGGTCTTTGGTAAATCCCTTTTTGAGTTTATACCGATGGAAACGCTCAAAAATCTGGTGATCAGTATAACAGGAAACTTTTAAGTCCATATCCACAAAGCCTTCATGGATGGCTTTTTGAATCGGATGGAATTGTACATTGGCTTCTAAATCTTCAAAAATAGAGTAGAAGCGTTCTATTTGTTTGGCATTCCCTGTAAAAAGATAGTTTTCTAAGCCCTTCTTTTCGTTATCATTAAGATTGTCTATTAATAACTTGAAATTTTTATTAAAACTCGGTTGTGGTCGAGTGGCAAAAACAATCTTTTTATCAATCTTAAAAGGATGCTTCGATTTAGCCAAACTAATAATCGAGTAATCCGAAATTTCTTCAATGACTTGATTCGGTCGAATGAAAGCTCGGTCTCTAAATATTTCTTTTAAGGACTCATCTTCAATTAAGGAAAGAGACTTCGCAAACTCGGCTGCTTTATCAAAGCATTGTTGCAATTTCTCTATCACCATTTGATAATCTTTAATCCAAATCGCAGTATTTTCAGGCAATACCTTAAACAAAGACACCTTTTGACTATGGTCAAACTTGGTATTGATATTTGGAATTATCGTCACTTTGGAAATTTTCCGTTGCGACAATTGGGTAGTCGGGTCAAATAACCGAATACTCTCCACTTCTATGTCAAATAACTCTATTCGATAAGGATACTCGTTCCCGTAAGAAAAAATATCTATAATGCCTCCTCTAATAGAAAATTGACCAGGTTCATAGACAAAATCAACTCGCTCAAAACCATAAGTGACCAATTGTCCTATTATGTTATTGACGATTATTTCTTCTCCTACTATAATGTCAATTTTTTGCGCATGTAGTACTTCGGGCGATACCACTTTCTCAAAAAGTGCTTCTGGATAAGTCACCACTATTTCCCCCTCTGCTTTAGAAGAAGCAATTTTATTGACCGTTTCTGTTCTCGATAATACATTGGTATTATTCAAGACTTCAAAATATTGCGGTCTTCTAAAAGAGTCAGGAAAAAATTGAATGGGCTTTTTATCGAATAAACTTTCGATAGAATTGTAGAGGTAAGCGGCCTCTTCTTTATCTGCTGCTATGAATAAATGACTGCGTGGCGAAGCTAAATAACTTCCCGTAAGGACAAAGGCTTCCTGCGCACCCATCATTCCAACCAATTGTAGTCGAGCAGGTGTGTCTGATTGTAGGGCTGAAATCAGTTGCTTTACCCGTTCATCTTCGGCGTAAAGCTGTATTAATCGTTGTAGATTCTTCACGGCGGCAAAGATAAGGAACTTGATACTAGATTCTTGATTTTGGACACTTGATTTTGAATCCAACATCAAGTATCCAATATCCAGCATCTAACATCTAGTATCACTCAAAGGGATTTTGATAAGCTGGATTATTCACAAAAGAAGTATCCGTTAAGGCATGTAAAAAGGCAATTAATTCTTTTTTATTTTGTTCGGAAAGCCCTAATCCTCTAGTCTTGATTAAGGGGTCAATATTATCGGCGAAATGAGCGCCTTCATTATAATGGTCAATCACTTCTTCTAAAGTTTGGAAGCGACCATCGTGCATATAAGGGGCAGTTAGCGCAATATTTCTAAGGCTAGGCGCTCTAAATTTCCCATTATCAAAAGGATTATTCGTAATCGCCCCCAATCCTTTATCTTTAAAATCTTCCAAACTCCCAACGGAATCAATACCATTATTAAAATATTGGTTGACCGTAAATAAAGGAGCATTATGGCAATGTCCACATTCGGCATCTGGTAAACCATTCGGTTCATCAAAAAATAATTCAAAACCAGTTAATTCGTCTTCTTCAAAAAAAGCCTCATTTCGCACGACTCTATCATATTTAGAATTAAAACTTATCAAACTTCTTTCAAATTGAGCAATGGCTTTAACGGCTAATTCTTTGGTAATTTCATTGGTTGTATTAATCCCAAAAGCCTTTCTAAATCGAGTTGGGTAGTCGTTATGTACTTGCATTTTTTCGACTACACTTTCCCAATCATTGTGCAATTCAATCACATCTTCTACTGGTAGTAAAGCTTGTTCCTCTAAAGTTTTGATCCGGCCATCCCAAAATAAACCTTTAGTAAAATAACCTGCATTGATTAAAGACATGGAACTTCGCAATCCTGCAATGCCATCTGTTCCTTTACTAACGGCTAAATTATCGGTAAATCCACCTTTAGGCAAATGACAGTCTGCACAAGCCATCCTTTCATTACCTGATAGTAAAGGATCATAAAATAGAAATCGGCCTAATTCAACTCCTGCTTCTGTTAAAGGATTATCCACAGGAATATCCATTACTGGTAAAGGGAAGGCATTGGGTATTTCAACGGCTACTGGATTATAGGAAATATCGCTTAAATCTTTAGCATCCGTTATTGGTGGATTGGTTATTACAGTAGGTCTACTTTCTTTTTTGCAAGCAAAAAGAACCAGTATTAATAACAGGAGCGAGTAATTATTTCTAAACAAACAAGACATTTTATCAATTTTAAAAACAGGATATATTTTAAAACGAATCGTCTCTGCAAATTAGTTTATTTAAGGGAAGTAAATGTCTTAACTATGCAAGAAAGTGGTGGGAATGTGTTAAGTGGCTGACAAGGCAACGTTTTATTTTAATTGGAATGCCCCTTGCTCAAAATTATTCATAATAATTTGTCTTTCTTCATTTATATCAGTTGGATCATAATCTATGATGCGAATTAAACTACCAGCAGGACGAGTAAATAACTGTTTAATATCT
This sequence comes from Bacteroidota bacterium, assembly GCA_017857395.1. Classification (GTDB taxonomy): domain Bacteria; phylum Bacteroidota; class Bacteroidia; order Chitinophagales; family Saprospiraceae; genus JAFMDF01. The sequence goes on from JAFMDF010000119.1 coordinate 23,208, forward strand.
AATTCAAAGTCTAAGTTAACAGTTTCTCCAGCACTAAAAATAAGCGTACTTTCAAATTCAACCGATCTATACAGATTCTCCCGACCGCCTACTTGATAAGAAAAAGCTATGTCATTACTACCAAAACCATCTCCATCTTTATCATATTCCCCTTCTATCCTTACAAAAATATAACCGTTCCAATCTTCTAGATACTCGCTACTATTATTTGCACCTAAAGGATGACTTGTAGCGTAATCCGAAGGATTCGTTTTGTTTAAATCATTCGGTACACCTACCCCTAATCCGAAATACTTATACTCACCAATAGGTACTTTACTAAAACTCCTTACCGTTCCTATTTCGGCTTCAGTCGAGGTATTATGAGTTAGCGTCAAATCTATAAATTGAACTTCCGATAACTCTGTTTCCCCATCATCATTGATTGCTACTAGATTCGCTAAGTAAAAATTTACTTTAGAGAATCGTACTGCTTTTCCTTCATAATCATATTCTTTTTGATTATCTAACACTAATGTTTCCTCACCATAAGTTGCACGAAATGATAAATTAAGGGAGGCGGTATCAATAGGTTCTACGGTCTGTTTACCACAAGTAATAAAAACTAGGCAATAAACAAAAGGTAGTATTTTAATAAGGTGCTTCATCTTAGCTCTTTTTCGATTGAATGATAATGTTCAAATGCTCGCTAAGTTTTAGGTGTTTATTTTAATTGGAGTGCTCTTTTAAAATTTTCCATAATAATAATCATTTCTCCAATCTGGTCATTCGGGTCATGGGGTTCTAAAGGAATTAAACTGCCTGCAGGTCGAGTAAATAATTGCCTAATATCTAATTCAAAATCTAGATTGGTAGTCTCGCCAGCAACTAGATTAAGATTATTATCTAGTTCTATTTCTTGATAAACTCGATCTATCCCTGTATGGTAAGCAAAACTAATGTCATTTCCATCAAAATCACCACTACCGTCTTCATCATATTGCCCTTCTATCTTCGCAAAAATATAACTATTCCACGCTTCCCAATACTCCCCACTATTATCTGCACCTAAAGGATGGCTAGTAGAATAATCAGATGGATTGGTTTTATTCAAATCAGCAGGTACGCCAATACCAAATTTCAGAAATTTATAAGTGCCTACAGGTACTCTAGAAAAACTGATGACTGTTCCTTTTGCTGCATCAATTGCTGTATTATGCGTTAGGGTTAAATCTATAAATCGAATTTCTGATAACTCTGTTTCGCCATCATCATTTACGGCTGCGAGGTTAGCTAAATAAAAATTTACTTTAGAGAATCGTACTGCTTTTCCTTCATAATCATAGTTTTGTTGATTTAGAACTAGCGTTTCGTCACCATAAGTTGCTCGGAAAGATAAATTAATAGCAGCAGTATCAATAGGAGGAGGAGGTTCTTTACCACAAGATGCAGCCATCAGAAGTCCAGAAATGATTATGAGCGATAGAATGTTCTTCATCTTTGTTCGGTTTCGTTTGAATTTCGCTTTCAAAATATAGCGAATAACCCTTACCAAATAAGGTAGATTCTACTATAAAAGTATTCTTAGAATACAACTCGCATAAATAAATATGCTAAGAAACAAAGCCATTAATTGAGATTTATTGATACAATAGACTCAATTATATTATAATAAGAAGAAAACTTTGACAGTAAAACCGTAAAATGATTCTCATATAAAACGTAAAAATATATAATTTAGTTGTTTTATAAAGGAACAAAGGGGGGAATCAATTGGAGACTGAAAAGATTTTGGACGTGTTTGCGACAATTTTTTCAATCATAATTGCTTCTGTATCAACAACAAAATTGATGCCATCAAACCATTTTGC
>JAFMDF010000120.1 GCA_017857395.1 Bacteroidota bacterium
CAAAGAACTATGCTTTTTAAAAAGATGTGGGGTGTCGTTAGACTTTGAAAGTATCCCCCACCATCGACTTGCACCTGTCAACCATTTTAATACATCACTAATTTTTTGCCTAAATTGAAAGGGGCTTTTTTCCAATAGGTGTATGCGTTAATTTCCCATTACTCCTAAAAGATTTATAAATTTTATTCTCCGCCAACTGTATATTCTCAATCCCCTGCAACAAAGCATCCTGATTAAATGAAATCGTATCAATGCCAGTCTCTACTAAAAACTGAGCAAATTCAGGGAAATCACTAGGTGCTTGTCCACATAAACCAATTTCGATGTTATGTTTTTTAGCAGCTTTAATTACATTTCGAATCATGGTTTTGACTGCTGGATTATTTTCATCAAACAAGTCATTAATCAAATAATTATCTCTATCAATACCTAAAGTTAATTGGGTTAAATCATTAGAACCAATAGAAAAACCATCAAAAACTTTAGCAAACTCATCGGCTAATAACACATTGCTTGGCACTTCTATCATAGTGTAAATTTCTAAGCCGTTCTTTCCCGTTACCAAACCATACTCCGCCATTAAATCAATCACTTTTTGCCCTTCTTCGGGCGTTCGGCAGAATGGTATCATCAGTTTTACATTAGTCAATCCCATTTCATTGCGCACTACTTTTAGTGCTTCACATTCTAGTTTAAAGCCCTCTTTATACAATTCATGCGTATAACGTGCTGCCCCTCTAAAACCTATCATTGGATTTGCCTCCACAGGTTCAAATTGTTTGCCGCCAATGAGGTTGGCATATTCATTGGATTTAAAATCACTCATTCGCACAATGACGGGTTTTGGAAAGAAGGCAGCAGCAATTGTGGCTACTGCCTCCGATAGTTCTTCAACAAAATATTGAGTTTTGTTGGCAAACTTATTCGTGAGTTTATTGATTTGTATTTTAGCTAATTCGTCTTCCAATTCATCATATTTCACCAAAGCCATTGGATGAATTTGAATGGCATTATTAATGATAAATTCCATCCGCATCAGACCAATCCCTTCATTGGGCAAAAAGCTGTATTGAAAAGCTTTGTCGGGGTCACCCAAAATCAACATTGGGCTGGTTTTAGGGATTGTTATTTTACTTAAATCAATTTTTTGCGTTGTCCAATCAAGTTTACCTTCATAGGCATAACCAATTTTACCTTCAGCACAAGAAACCGTTATTTCTTGTCCGTCCACTATTTTTTCCGTTGCATCGCCTGTTCCTACGATGGCAACTGCACCTAATTCTCTGGCAACTATGGCCGCATGACTAGTTCTACCACCTTTATTGGTAATAACTGCCGCCGCCTTTTTCAATATTGGATCCCAATCGGGGTCAGTTGTTTCGGTTACTAAAACTTCTCCTTTTTGCAATTTCCAAGCCTCTGTTGGAGACTTTAAAATTCTGGCTTTTCCTGCCGCTATTTTATTCCCTAAACCGATTCCTGAAGTCAATACTTTTCCTCTTTTTGGTAATTGATAGAGGTTCAAAAAGTTTTTATCTTTTTGAGCATGCACCGTTTCAGGTCGAGCTTGCACGATGTATAATTGCCCATCCAACCCATCTTTTGCCCATTCTATGTCCATCGGCATTTGGTAATGTTCTTCTATTTGTAAACACCAAGTAGCTAATAATTCGACTTCGTTTTCGGATAGCACTAATTGATTTTGTTTATCTTCTGGAGTTGGAATATTTACCGTAAACACCCCTTTTTCGGATTTATTATCGGCATAAATCATGGTTTCCTGTTTCTTTCCAACTTTACTGGAAATGACGGATTTCCAACCATTTTTTAATCCTGTTTTAAAAACGATAAATTCATCGGGGTCAATCGTGCCTTTGACCACATTTTCCCCTAATCCCCAAGCACCGCTTAATACAATTACGTCCCTAAAACCACTTTCTGGTTCGAGGGTAAATCCTACGCCTGCACAAGCTTTATCCGACCGTACCATCTGCTGTACCCCAATAGATAAAGCTACTTCCATCGCATCAAAGCCATTATCAATACGGTATTTTATCGCTCGATCAGTAAATAAAGAGGCATAACAATTTAGGCAAGCATCCAATAAATCATCGTCACCTTTGATGTTTAAATAACTTTCTTGTTGCCCTGCAAAACTAGCTTCGGGTAAATCTTCGGCAGTCGCACTACTCCTTACGGCTAATTGAATGTTTGATCCGCCTACTCTTTCCTTTAAAGAATGATAAGCGGCTATAATTTCCACCTGTAAACCAAAAGGAATCGTTGCTTGTAAGATTACTTTTCTGATACTTTTTCCTACTTCCGGCAAATTATCAAAAGTATCGATATCTAATACTTTCAACTTTCTTTTAATTGAATTTTTAATGTTATTCTGTGCCAATAAATGCCAATAAGCCGCTGCTGTCACCGCAAACCCATCAGGGATTTGTATGCCTTTATTCGTTAGGTTTTGGAACATTTCTCCTAAGGAGGCATTCTTCCCGCCGACTTTAGCTACGTCATTTTTGTTTATTTTATCGAAGTTTAGAATGTATTTCATTGCTTATTCTTTGTATTGTTTTTTAATACTTACCAACTATTATCGATAAGCTGCTCAAGGGAAGTCTTACAAATTTATTAGGCCTATAAATGAGATATGGTGACTTTTGACAAGCTTTTTGGTGATATAAATCACCTTGACAAAAGTCACCCACAGTAATGACAAAAGTCACCAGTTGTTTAAGTGGTTCAATAGACATTTGTATTCATTATTTTTCATAAAATAGCCCAAAATGCACTATAAAATTATGGTTCTTTTGACCATCTTATTTATGATAAGTTGCCAAGAAAAATCCATTCGTATCAAGCCCGACCTGCGCCCTATGACTGAATCGGTCTATGCGGCTGCTACTGTACAGCCAAAGGAGGTGTATCAAGTCTACTCGGGTGCCAATGGCTTGATTGAAACCGTTTTTATAGAAGAGGGTCAAGTGGTTAAAAAAGGGCAAAAATTAGCATCCATCGTTCACCTAAATCCACAGATTAACACGGAAAATGCACGCTTAAATGTGCAGTTAGCGCAAGAAAATTATGAAGGTTCGGCTGCAGTTCTGACGGGCATTATGGATGAAATAGAAGCCGCTCAACTTAAATTAGCTACGGATTCCCTCAATTTTGTTCGACAAAAAAGATTATGGGATAAAAATATCGGTTCTAAACAGGAATACGATAATCGAAAATTAGCTTACGATTTGGCAATCAATACTTTACAATCTTTACATAAAAAATATCAACGTACTAAAACAGAACTAGCCACTAAAGTACAATTAGCTAAAAATCAGCTAAAATCCACCCAAGTCAGTAAGGATGATTTTATTATTCGGGCAAAAATGGACGGCATTGTTTATGCACTTTTTAAAGAAAGTGGCGAGGCAATTTCTATGCAAGAACCATTGGCGACTATCGGTGATAAAACCGATTTTGTGATTGAAATGGAAGTGGATGAAATGGACATTGCTCGATTGGAAATTGGTCAAAAAATATTAATCCATCTCGATGCCTATAATGGCGATATTTTTGAAGCAACCCTCCAAAAAATTTATCCGCAAAAGGAAATTAAAACCCAAACTTTTAAAGTCGAAAGTGTTTTTACCAATCCACCTAAAGTGCTATATCCTGGCTTGTCGGGCGAAGCGAATATCATTATTGCGGAAGCCCAAAATGTGTTGACGATTCCCTTAGATTATTTGGTGGATAATCATCAGGTAAAAACGGAAACGGAGCTAGTAACCGTAGAAACGGGTTTAAAAAACATGGAACGAGTCGAGATAATTTCGGGGATTGATACGAGTACTTTTTTGTTGAAACCAGAGTGATAAATATAATTAAAATGACCAATTGGCGCATTCTATTCGATATTTCTAAAACCCATTTGCTTTCTCGTATTAAGCAAAGCACCGTCGCTGCCTTAGGCGTCACTTTTGGTATTGGTACTTTTATTATTCTGGTCAGTTTTATGACGGGCTTAAACCACATGCTAGACAGTTTGGTGCTAAATCGAACGCCACATATTCATTTATACAACGAAATCAAACCTAGTGAAAAACAACCGATTGAATTTTATGAACAAGCAAAAAATAGTTTTAATGTCATTCACTCCATCAAACCCAAACAAAGCCAAGTAAAAATCCACAATGCACTCCCTATCCTCCAACATTTACGCAAAGATGAACGGGTCAAAGGCGTTGCACCACAGGTCGAAGCATCGGTATTTTATATGGCAGGGGCTATCGAATTGAACGGAGTAGTCAATGGCATAGAAGTCATGGAAGAGGTGCGTTTGTACAATTTTAAAGATTACATTATTGAAGGTAGTCCAGAGGCTTTGGTACGGAATAATAATGGCATTTTATTGGGGGCAGGCATTGCGGAAACGATGTCTTTGGGAGTAGGTGACCGAGTGCAGTTGAGTACCGTAAAAGGAGGGGTTTTCCCCTTAAAAATTGTGGGCATTTTTCAAAGTGGCATCGCTGATCTTGATAATATTTTGAGTTATGTTAATCTAACAACTGCTCAACGACTACGAGGAGAAGGCAAAAGTTTTATAACCGATTTAAATGTCAAATTATGGGACTTGAATCATGCCATCCCGATGGCAAAAAATATCCGACAACAATTTAATTTATCGGCAGTCGATATTAATCAAGCGAATGCCCAATTTGATACAGGGACCACCATTCGGAATCTGATTACTTATGCGGTTTCGATTACCCTTTTGATTGTAGCAGGTTTTGGGATTTATAATATTTTGAACATGATGATTTATGAAAAGATGAATGACATTGCCATTCTAAAAGCAACTGGTTTTTCAGGCAAAGATGTCCAACTCATTTTTATCAGTCAAGCGATTATTATTGGGTTGGTTGGTGGTTTGCTTGGGTTGCTTTTAGGCTATAGCGTTTCTGTACTGATTAGCCACGTTCCATTTAATACCGATGCTTTGCCAACTATCGAAACTTATCCAGTAAATTTTGACCCTAGATTCTATGGAATTGGGATTGTATTTGCCATGATTTCTACCTTTTTGGCGGGTTATCTGCCCGCAAAAAGAGCGAAGCAGATTGACCCTGTGGAGATTATTCGGAGTCAGTAAACAGTAGCAGTTTTGCAGTTTGCAGTAGGCAGAGAACTTATCATTTCAGAAAAGATTACCATGATATTAGAATCAAAAAACATCAATAAATATTTCAGAGAACCCGTTCTTTTTCACGTTTTAAAGGACATCAGTTTTGGCATTGACAAAGGTGAATTTGTTTCGGTAATGGGCAAATCTGGTTGTGGTAAGTCCACCTTACTCTATATTTTATCAACGATGGACACCGATTATGAAGGCGACTTATTTTTAAACGGTGAAAAATTAACTGGAAAGGATAAAGAATATTTAGCGCATATTCGTAATGAACACATTGGGTTTGTCTTTCAATTTCACTATTTACTACCTGAATTTACCGTTTTAGAAAATGTGATGTTACCTGCTCGAAAATTGGGCAAACGAACACCTAGACAGATTAAAGATGACGCTATGGAAAAGTTGACTTTATTGGGGATAGAAGAACAAGCTAACAAAAAAGCTTTCCGTATTTCTGGTGGACAAAAACAACGAGTGGCTATTGCAAGAGCTTTAATTAATAATCCGTCTATCATTATGGGCGATGAACCAACGGGTAATTTGGATAGTAAAAATGCAGAAAATGTATTCGGTATTTTTAAAAATTTATCGGTGGAACAAAATCTTTCTCTACTAATTGTGACCCACGATTTAGATTTTGCGCAAAAAACAGATAGGATTATTGAAATGGGGGATGGGAAAATTATTAATGGGGTAGATTATCAAATCACCCCAGCGCCACATCTAAAACCATCATCACACTAAAACCTACCAAAGTCGCCATCGTCGCTAAATCTGTATTGCCAGATAATTGCGATTCTGGTATCAATTCTTCTACCACCACAAATAGCATAGCACCCGCAGCAAATGCCAAAGCATAAGGTAAAACAGCTTGCATACTCAAAACTAGCATTGCGCCTAAAACACCAGCAATTGGTTCAACTGCTCCGGATAATTGTCCATAAAAAAAGGCTTTTTTACGAGACATCCCTTCTCTTCTAAGTGGTACAGAAACCGCTGTTCCTTCTGGAAAATTTTGAATACCAATACCGATGGCTAATGCAATGGCGCCACCAATCGTAGCAGAAGGCAACCCGTGCGCAACTGCCCCAAAAGCAACGCCTATGGCTAGACCTTCAGGAATATTATGCAAAGTAATCGCTAAGACCAATAAAACACTTCGCTGCCATTTTGTTTTTGGCCCTTCCGCTTGTTCTATCTCAAATCCAGGATGTAAATGGGGTAGACATTTATCGGTGATGCTTAAAAAAATACCACCTGACATAAAGCCAATTAAGGCAGGCATCCATTTGGGTAAATTGCTGACTTCTTCACTCATTTCGATAGCAGGCGCTAATAAAGACCAGAAACTAGCCGCAATCATTACCCCAGCGGCAAAGCCCAACATGGCATCTAAAATTTTTTGGTTGATAGTTTTAAAAAAGACGACAAAAGCTGCCCCTAAGGCAGTTACGCCCCAGGTAAAAAGAGTCGCTAATAAGGCTTGTTTGGCGGGATGTAGTGCTAGAAACCAAGTATTTTCTAATAAATTCATAATTCATTATACATCACTACTAACTTTGGTAATTCTTCAAAAGTAAGCAGCTTTAATTCCGGTGCTAAATCGGGAAACTCTTTGGCTACATTTTTCATAAAAGTAGCAAAAGCCATTTTATTCATCGCTACCAATTGGTCATCCGATGGGCCCACATAATAGACTTCCTCAAAATGGCTGAATTTGGCAAAGCGATGATATTGTTCTGCTGCTTTATACAATTTAATTTTTCCTTCACTTAGAATCTGCACGAATAAGTCGCTGCCATCGGTATCTTTAATGGATTTATACCTTAAATATTCGCCATCTCGATAAATGCCAAAATATTGAATGGTTGCCGCATGGAAATGAATTTTCTTTTTGTTATGAACAAAAGTAATGCTTTGCCAATCCAAGTTGTTTTTGATAGAACCGAATAGGGTATCCTGATTCATCGTTAGGATATAATCGGTATTATTTTGAGCAAAAATAGCTAAGGAAAAACTGCATAATAAACTGATAAGGAGTATTTTATTTTTCATAATTTTCTTTTTAGTGGATGAAAAATGTTTCCAGCACTTTAAGTGTTAGAAACGTTAATCCCTTGTGAAGAAAAGTTATTCCTTATCAAATTTATGCCCATAGTTAGCCATTTGATATGATAAAAGTCAAGTTGAGGGCATGATTTATATCAATCTTAAGCTTTTCGCTTTTTCTTTTTATAAGGCTTAAACTTCATTTTCTGCCCACCTAAAGCCGCCTCAAACATCAATCCGCCTCTGGTTTTAGTAAACACCGCTACCCCATCGCTATAAGCTAAATTCGCAGAAACGCCTTCCGCTATGGCAACTGCCGAAAATTGCCCTGCAAATTCTAATTTGTTCGCTTTAAATCTTAAAAAATCAGCCTCCGTCTCAAAAAATATTAATTGGCTAAACGATTGTCCGCCAAATTGAAAACCAATGGAAATTTGCTTAATTTTTACTTTTCCAACAGGTTCGCCTTGTTCAAAAGCAATTCCCTTGCCACCTGCGCCACCTATAAAATAACCACCTTTGGCAACTTTTGGAAAGACAACATATCCATAAGCATCTTCAAAAAAAGTGTTGAATTTGGCATCTTTTTCTTTAAATTCCAGCATTACTTTTTGGGCTTCTGCCATTAAATTTGGATTGTATTGGGCCGCTAAAAAATTAGGGATTACACCAAAAAATAATAGCGAAAAAGGATATAACAAGTTGATAATTAATGTTTTATTATTCATAATGATTAGTTGAAATTGCAGAAGTCAGATTTATGACGTAGACAACATCCGACTTCTGACAGAAAATTTTAGCAACCCGTCCCTTCGGGTTCAGAATTATCATTCTTCATGGTCTCACCTCTTTTTTACCCTACTAACATACCACCATCTGCCACATAAGTAGCTCCTGTCACATAGCTACTCTGGTCGGAGGCAAGGAATAAAACCACTTGAGCAATTTCTTCAGATTCGCCATATCGTTTTAAAGGTACAGTTGCCTCAAATCCTTCTTTTACCGCATTTGGATTATCAGGGGCAGACATTTTTTCAATAGAACGCATCATTCGGTTATTAATCGGCCCAGGATGAACGGTATTGACTCTGATTTTTCGAGCAGCAGATTCAATAGCGGCTACTCGCATAATGCCAACCACTCCATGTTTGCTAGCTACATAAGCACTCAATCCTGCAAAGCCTTGTAAACCTGCTACGGAAGAAGTAATTATCACACTACCGCCTTCCTCCATTTTTGGAATCACATATTTACAGCCTAACCAAACACCTTTCAAATTGACTGCAATGACCTTATCAAAATCCTCCATTGGATAATCGGTGATTGGCGCAACTGCACCTTCTATACCCGCATTGCTAAAGTAGATATCAATCTTTCCAAATTGCTTGATAGTCGCTGCTGTAAATTTTTGAACGGCTGATTCGTTACTGACATCAGCAATCGTATAGCTGACATTAGGGGAATTCAATACCTTGACTGTTTCTTTTAGCGGCGTTTCCTGCCAATCCACCAGCATAATTTTTGCGCCTTCTTTTATAAAAAGTTCCGCAGTTGCTTTTCCAATTCCTGCCCCGCCACCTGTGATGATGGCGACCTTATTTTTTAAAATTCCCATGAATATTTTTTAGTATTTTTAGCATACTTTGTGTTATTAATTGTATAAAACGGCTCTATTCTCTACGCTCTTTTCTAAATATCATTTCACCACCGCCACACCAGTCGCTTGATGACTATCTTCATAATATTGCTCAAATAAAGCTTGTACCGTTTTATTGATATTTTCCTCCACATTCCGCATATCATCCGATACCCTTTCGGTAGCTGCACCGTGCCAAACGACTTGTTTATTTTCTCGGTCAATCAAATCAATGATTAAGGTGCCTTCTTTATAATGATTGATGTCCACCCAAATTGGAAAGCCCCAACCTCGATAATAGCCTTGGTAATAATGGTCTTCTTGTCGGATCAACTTTTCTTTGACAAAACAAGCAACTATCAAATCTGGATTAGGGCTGACTTTATACCCTAATGCCATCATCTCTCGCTGAATCGCTCTTTCTATTCGCTGCTGATTAATAGGATTCATGCCATAAGAAAAATCTGGTTTATGCTTTAATAATTGATAGGTTTGGTATTTCGAGAAATCTACGCCTCTTTCGTAGTCGCTGGCAATCCTAGTGGTTGTTGCACAGGCGGCGATGCCAAAAATGAGGAAAGAAAGCGGCATTATTTTTTTGAAATTCATAGCTTATTTTTTGGTGAATAATGCTACAAATTTAGGGGTGGTGGGAATGGGTTGGGCTGATAAATATTAGGGATAGGAGGTGATAATTGTCAGTTGTGAATTTAGATAAGTTAATCAATTGAACATTTCTACTATAATATTCGATTTTTAAACGGTTGACTTTCAATAGTTTTGAAAAATAAAAAAACTGAAGTGAACTAAATTATTGAACATTTGGGTTTGATTGTTCAACAGCTCAAAATAGATTTATTAAAAGCGAGGACAACATATATTATCAAGAAGGTCTCAGGAAAAAAACGGCATAAAATACTTCACAACAATAGTTGCTAATAAAGTTAGGCATAAATAACTAATTCATTTTGTCCAAAATTAAAATAGCCTTCATTTTTCAAACAGTTATTTTATTAGCCTTTAGAGGTGTTTTTATCTCAAAGCATGAACTAATACCCACTTAAAGCTGTCCAAAACATAGCCTCATATTCATATCCCTTATAAAGGGGAAAAATCATTGTTAAGCAATGCTATTCGTATAGTATTATACTATCAATTGGGTTAATAAGAGATAAGTGCCAAGGTTTCATATTCTTAGCTTTTGGTCCTTTCAAAGTGTGGCGGTTGGTAGTCCCCACCTCCACATAGGTTTGGTTTGAATCTTTTTTATGCCAAGGTTTTGCATTTTTTGCTGCAGGGCCTTTCAAAAATTCTTTATTTTTTAAGTAAACGACAGTAGCTGTTTTGGATTTTTTCATCCAAGGTTTAGCATTCTTAGCTTTTGGCCCTTGTAACCTTGTATTATTTTGGCTAAATCCAATACTAGCTATCATCAACAGACAACTAATAATAATTAGCTTTTTCATAATTATTTGGTTAAAGTGATTAAGAAATTTTATTTAAATTGTCTTACATTATTATTATAGTAGTTTTACTATTATTTTAACACAAAGATATTATTTTCTTTGAAAATTTATGGTGCCAAAAATCATCAATCATAGGTGGCTTTTATCACGCTGTATTGTCCTAAATATGCCGCCACCAACCAACTCCAACTCCATAATCTCCACTCCAAAACTATTACTAGTCACCTTAAACCCACGTCTCAACAGCATAAATAGATGGTGTTTAGGAGGAAAAGCATTGAGAAAAGTCACTATAAAGGGGTGATAAAAATTACGCTCTACTGCTACAGAAACTCCTAATTTTGTTTAAAATTAAACCAATAAAAATTAACTATGAAAATTTTAATCCATGCCCCTTGGGCGGTAAAAAGCGAATTAGAAGATTTGATTTTTGAAAAGGTAAAAGCCTTTGATACTTATATTTCAGGTATTACCAAAATCGATGTTTTTTTAAAAACGAAGGTGACGACCATGCCCAATGCGAAGATTGCAGAAATTAGAGTGAACTTACCAGGCAACCAAGTTTTTGCGGAAGGACATGCGGAGACCTTTGAAAGTGCGGTTATTTTAGCAGCGAAAAGAGTGAAGAAGCAATTAATTAAACGACATGAAATAGCAGTAGAGAAACGAGTGGATTTGGAGGATATTAGAAACCAATAATTCTAAAAAATTAGGTAGCATGAAAACCTTACAAAAATTAACCGCCGAAATTAGCGAAGCCGTTCGTGAATTAGAAACGGATTATCCCGAAGTCTACCGCTTTTTGGACAAATCTCCTGTTCTTTTGAATGGTGCAGTAGATTCGCGGGACATAAATGTCAAGATGTTGAAAGATTATTTAGAAACATTGAAGGAGTTGATAAAACATTATAAGGAAACGCATACAGCGAATGGGAAAGTCCTAAAAAAAATAATGTTATGAAAAAATTACTCTTGTTTTTATACCTTATCCTGCCTTTCTTTTTATTGGCGCAGCCGGATAGCTCCGCTATTTTAGAAGATACGATTCCAAAAGAAAGGGTAACTGCTTTTCAGTACCTTCAGCAGGATTCCATTTTGCATTTGCATTTTAAAACCCATTTAAAAAATCTAAAAAAATTTGAAGACAAACCCAAAAAACATACCGCTAAATTAACGTTGAGCAATACGGGGGTAGAAAAAAAGAAATGGAAGGTGAAACTGGAGCAAAGGGGTAAATTGCGCAGAGATATTTGCCTGTATAAGCCACAAAGAATTAAATTTTCTAAAAAACAATTGAGCAAAAGAGGGTTAGTGCCCCGAAGAAACGTAAAAATGGTCATGCGATGTCAAGGTGGAAAATCAGGTGACCGTTTGGTATTAAGAGAGTATTTGGTGTACCGATTATACAATATACTAACCGATAAAAGTTATCAAGTGCAACTCATTCAAGCTACGTTTGAAGATAGTTTAAAAGCCGATAAGACTTTCCAAACTTATGGTTTTTTAATTGAACCAACCAAGGAGATTGGGGTAAAAAATTGGGCAGCCATATCAGAGTCACAAGGAAAAACGGCAAGTGACATGGGGGAAAAACCATATTTATTAATGTCGGTTTTTCAATACATGGTTGGCAATACCGATTGGAATATCGAAAAGGCGCATAACCTAAAATTTTTAAAAGCCCCTGCGGATAATTTATATACGCCAATTCCCTATGATTTTGATTTTACTGGATTCGTCAATGCGGCTTATGCGGAACCTAATGTAGCCTTACCTATAGATGATGTTACGGAAAGATTATTTATGGGAGCTTATCAGAAAGAAGCTTTACTAAAAGAAACCTTGCAACTGTTCCATGACAAAAAGGAAAAAATGAAAAAATTAGTCCTTGATTTTCCATACCTAAGCGAAAAGGAGCGCAAAAAAAGCTGGGCTTATTTAGAAGAATTTTTCAAAAAAACCGAAAAATTGAAGCATTATCGTAGGCTATTTCCTAAAAAAACGTTTTATCAAGATATGATGGAATTAGAGAAAAGGAAAGCGAACTAACCACCCAAAAACTCCTGCGCCACCCCCAATGGTCGCAAAGTACCCATTTTCTTCCGCTGATGTGCCATCATTCTAGAAGTGATTTTTCCAAGGGCTTTCACCGCTTTTACGATGTAAGGGCCTTTGTTCAACATGGCACATTCTGCCCTCGCAGACATGGCAGCATCTGTAATTTCAGAACGGGTTGCCAAGCCTTTTTTGGCTAAATTTTCTAATACTTGAGTCGCCCATATAGTGGGAATATGCGCAGCTTCACATATCCATAATATTTCTTCTTGAATTTCAGAAATACGTTCCCAACCTACTTCAATCGCCAAATCGCCCCGAGCAATCATCACTCCAATTTTAGGGCTTTTCATGGCTTGTAATAAAATGGCAGGCAGGTTCTGAAAAGCATCCCAAGTTTCTATTTTTAAAACAATACCGATGTCTTCTTTGCCCAATTCTTTTAATTTAGTTTGCAATAAAGCGACATCTTCTGGTTTTCTGACAAAGGAATAACCGATAATATCTGCTTGGTCTACTAAGAAAGGCAGATTGGTCTTATCTTCTGTCGTCAAAGAAGGCAGCGTTAAATCTGTATCGGGTAAATTGATGCCTTTAGCAGCTTGTAATAAACTGCCTTTTTCACCTGCTTGAGTGATTTTTACTTCAAAATAATCGGGATGGATAGCAATGATTTCTCCACCTATTTTTCCATCATCAAACCAAATAGATTCCCCTTCTTTAATATCATTAAAAATGTCAGGCAAAGTCGTTGAAATACGAGCGGGTCTTTTTATTTTTCCTTTTTTATTGAGTTTAACAGCTTTCCCTTCGATAACCTCTTGATAGATGTGCAGAAAATCGCCTTCTTTTAATAAGATGCCAATTTTTTTCTTTTTCCCCTTTTTTTGCTTTGCTTTTATTTCATTATCCTTAATTGTTCCAGTTCGCAATTTTGGTCCTGCTAAATCCATGTAAATTAAACAACTAATCCCCTTTTTTTTAGATAATTTTTTAATATGTTTTATCATTTTCGTCCAGTCTTCACAGGTATCGTGACTACAATTAATTCTGGCACAATTCATTCCTGCATCCAATAATTTGCCAATCAATTTTCTATCATGTGCTGCCTCGCTCGGCATCGTCACCATAATGCGTGTACGACTGCCAAGCGGCCGTTCTCCAAATAATTCTTTAGCATGAATCTCCAATCGCTTTTTGCTTTTGGGATAATTCATGGTAAACCCCTTTTCTTCCTGTATACTTTTACTACTATTCAATAATTCCAATAGTTGCAAAATATTATTCAAATTGACTAAAGTATATCGCTCTGAATGGCCAATAGAAGAGAGCCCTAAAGTAGATAATTGCTCTTGAATAGTTGCTAAATTAAAGGTGCGTAAGGCCAGATAATGGAGTAGGTTTTTAGCACTCGCTTGGTAAAAAGGGTGAATGTCCCGTATTTCTTTCTCAAAGGCAGCCTCACATTTTAAGGCATATTCCCTGATTTCCTTTATTTGCTGAAGGAGTTGGTCTAATTCTAGGGTTGATGCAGTTTTTTCTAATAACATTTTGATATTTTTTATGCCTAGTGCTTCCAGAACTTCAAGTTCCGGAACTTCAGTACCTAATATTCCATCTGCCGCCATGGGCTTTTCTTTCGGAAAGCTCCATTTTTTCCAAAAGGGAAATAGATATTTTTTGAAAATTCCTTTAGCCGCTGATTAATTTTATCAAAGACCGTATCTTTTTCAAATTCGATTTTCTTATTGTAAGTTTTTTCTAATTGTTTCCCTGCTTTTACCCCCGTTAAAATTTCAATACCTTCCTCAATATTTTGTATCGCCCAGATATGGAATTGGCCATTTTCGACCGCTTCGACGACTTCTTTTTTTAACATTAAATGGGCTTTATTGGCAAAGGGAATCATCACGCCCTGTTTCCCAGTTAAGCCTTTCAATTGACAGATTTCAAAAAAGCCTTCTATTTTTTCATTGATGCCACCAACGGGTTGCACTTGTCCTTTTTGATTGACGGAACCCGTTACTGCAATTCCTTGATAGATAGGTAGTTGACTCAAATTGGAGAGTAAAGCATATAATTCTGTGCTAGAAGCACTATCGCCTTCTATTTCGCCATAGCTTTGTTCAAAAACGAGTTGAGCAGAGAGGTTTAACAATTTGTCTTTTCCAAATTTTTCAGCTAAATAACCTCTTAATATCATCACCCCTTTAGAGTGAATTGGGCCACCTAATTCAACTTCTCTTTCAATATCAATAATGCCAGCTTGTCCAATGCTAATACTGGAAGTTATCCGATTGGGGCGACCAAAAGTGGCATCTCCTGCATTGACGACTGCTAGACTATTGACCTGTCCAATTTCGCTGCCTTCTAAGTCAATAAACAACTCTTTTTGCTGTATCATTTCTTGTACCTTTTCCTGATAAAGGCTAGAACGAAATTGTTTTTCTTCAATTGCTTTTTCAATCAAAGTCGCATCAATTTGGGTGGCTTGACTTTGTTTGCCATAATGGTGAGCTTCTCGCAAAATATCCAATAATTCACCAAAACGAGTAGATATTTTTTGTTGGTCATGCGATAAACGATGGCTGTAGGTCAATAATTTAGCTTTGCCTGCTACGGAAATGGGCAATAATTTTTCGGTTTGTTCCATATGGTTTAATAAACCAATAAAATCAGCAATATTTTCCTCACTAGCCTCCATGGTGGTATCAAAAGCTGCCTTTACTTTGAACAATTTTTTGAAATCGCTATCATAATAATACAACAGTTGATAGTACAAAGGTTTACCAATTAAGATCACTTGCACGTTCAACGGAATTGCTTTGGGTTTGAGACTTTTAGTGGTCAAAAAACCCAATCGGTCGCTAGTTTCCTCAATGTCGATTTCTCGATTAATTAAAGCTCTTTTTAAACTATCCCAAGAGAAATAATTTTTTAAAACTTCTTCAATAGGCAGAATCAAATAACCGCCATTTGCCCGATGTAAAGCACCGCTGCGAATGAGCGATAAATTGGTGACTAAGGTGCCATTTTGAGTCTCTTTTTCAATTTTTCCAAATAAATTATTATAAGATGGGTTTTGTTCGACAATAATCGGCGCACCTTTTAATTCGGTATTGTCCACCAACACATTGACATCATATCGAGGCGGCATCATCCCATCTTTTTCCAATAACATCGTTTGTTCTAAAGGAGATAAATTGGGCGAAAACTTTAAAAATTCACCTAAATTTTCCAGTAAATCTGCTTTTAAAGCTTCCAAATAAGCCACCACATCTTCTTCAGAACTATATTTTTCTTTTAACTTAATTAGAATGGTTTCTAGGCATTGAGTAGCAATCGATTGTTCCAGTTGTAGTTGCTTTTCTCGATAAATGCCCCCAATTTTTTCCACCTTTTGAGCAATCGCTCTTAGTTCCTCTTTGAAAGCATCTCTCTTTTTTAAAATCGCTGCTTTCTCTGTATCACTCAAGGCCGTAAATTGTTTGTCGGTCATCGGTTCTCCATCTTGATTTGGAAAAGCATTTACTTCTGTCGGCGTCCGATGGATAATGAAATTAGCAGCTTCTGCTTTTCGTTGAAAAGGCGTCATTAATTCCATTTCTTTGGCGTATAATTCTTGCTTAATTAAATCTCGTTCGGCTAAATATTCTTTGCTCGTCATTCCTCTATTGAGGGCAGCTCGCGCTTCTAACAAAAATTTTTTAACTTCTTTTTTAAAAATACAACCATAGCCTTTTGGCAAACTCAAACATTTCGGCGAATAAGGGTGCGTGAAATTATTGACATAACACCAGTCTTTGGGCGTATTTTCTTTGGCGGCTATCTTTTTTAAAAAATGTTGCACCGCTGTATGCTTACCTAATCCAGAAATACCCGACACATAGATATTAAAACCAAAAGCTTTATTGCCTAAACCAAATTCCAATGCTCGCACCGCTCTTTTCTGCCCGATAATCGTCGGCTGTTCTTTATTCCTATTTTTACTGATTTTTGATAATTCAGCACTTGTATATGTTTTGCTTAACTCGTTGGCTTTTAATTGTAAATTATTCATAATTGTTGGGTTGGGTTTTATATTGTAAATTGTTTTAGAAGTCAGAGGTCAGGCCTCTCTCTTGATGCTTTATACCTCAAAATCACTCATTTCAAATTTAGGCGATTTTGCCTTCGCTCCAAGTAAATCCAATTCCAAATAAATAGAGCTTATATCCGCTGTTTTAATTTCAAAACCGCGTTTTAAAAATATATTCATCATTCCCGTATTGCCTTTCAAGACATCGGCATAAATGGTCTGAATTTTACGCTCTTTGGCGATGGACAATATAAAATCGGTTAATTGATTGCCTAATCCTTTTCCTTGCCAATCGTCTGCTACCACAATGGCATATTCTGCTTTTTCATTCCAAGCATCCGCTACTAATCGCACGACCCCAATCATTTTTTTAGTATCGGCTGTTTCAATTTCGGCGATAATAGCAATTTCTCGGTCATAATCAATATTGGTAAATCGAGACAATAAATCATGCGAAGGATCCTTAAAATATCGGAAGAATCGTTGATAAATGGTTTGCTTAGACAGACATTGAAACATGGCTGCTTCTAAGGGTTCATCCTCTGGTCGAATGGAACGCAGGGTTACCGCTTGTCCATCTTTCAATTGGATTTTTTTAGTAAAAGCCTCTGGATAAGGCGGTATGGATAAATGGGAGTATGGTCGAATATTTTTGGCATTTTTATCCAAAACAATATGTGCATCTACGGCAATACCACCCGTTTCATCCATCAAAAATGGATTAATGTCTATCTCTGAAATTTCAGGAAAATCCATCACCAAATAGGAAAATTTTACCAATAAAGTTTCTAATTTGACCATATTTACCGCTGGCAATCCACGGAATCCTTTTAAAAGTTTAGCGACTTTGGTCCCGTCAATAATATGCTTTGCCAACATTCGATTTAAAGGAGGTAAGCCCATGTTGACATCTTTATAAATTTCGGTTTCTACTCCTCCCCTTCCGAAAACTACAACTGGGCCAAAAATTGGGTCTTTCTTTGCGCCAATGAGCAATTCATAGCGTTTTTTAATCATTTTTTCTACCAAAATACCTTCGATACTCGCTGACGCTTTATGTATTTTTACATTTTTTAGAATGGTTTGATAGGCTTCGGCAGCAGCTTCTGGACTTGGGATATTTAAAATAACCCCGCCGACATCCGTTTTATGAGCAATGTCGGGAGAAATGATTTTCATAACTACAGGACAGCCAATTTCTTCGGCAAAATCAGCAGCTTGTTCCGCACTAAAAGCAATTCGATTGGCCGCAACTGGAATATCGTAATAGCTTAATAATTGTTTGCCTTGCCATTCTTTTAATTGAGTTTGTCCCTGTGCCAATATGTTTTTAATAAAATGGGTTGCTTTTGTTTTTTGTACCCTAATATTTTCGGGAAGGCTTGGCGGCGTTTCGTATAATAACTGTAGATTTTTTGAATACTGCACCATTTTTAAAAAGACCTCAATGGCACTTTCAGGATACCGATAATTGGGAATATTCCCTTCCTCCAAAATATCCCTAGCACTTGCGACCGCTTGTTCACCCATCCAACTCGCAAAAATTGTTTTTGGAGTCGTTTGATTGAGTTCGACTAAAACACGTGCTACATCCTCAGGATTCGTCATACTTTGAGGGGATAAAATCGCTAAAATAGCATCCACTTCATCATCTTTTATACAAATTTCAAGGGCTTGTTTATAAGTTGCTGCCGTTGAATCACCCAAAATATCTATAGGATTGCCATGACTCCAATGGGGGGATAAAAAGGAATTTAATTGCTTAAAACTATTCGGAGAAAGCTTCGACAATTCCCCGCCATTCGCCATTAAACAATCAGTCGCCAATACCGCTGGACCGCCTGCATTGGTTACGATAGCTAATCGGTTATCCCTCGGCAAATCTTGCATTGCTATAGCTTCTGCCATATTGAATAATTGAGCAATGGTGTTCACTCTAATAATACCTGCTCGTTTAAATGCGGCATCAAAAACAGCATCATTGCCCGCCAATGCGCCCGTATGAGAGGCGGCAGCTTTTGCCCCTGCTTCGCTTTTTCCTGCTTTTAAAACAATAATGGGTTTATGTCTAGCATAAGCACGGGCAGCACTCATAAAACGTCGGGCATTGCTCATGCTTTCCATATAAATCAGGATACATGAAGTATTTGGATCTGACCCTAAATAATCAATCAAATCTGCAAAATCTACATCGACCATTGACCCGACGGAGATAAAATGGCTAAATCCCACGTTTTGCTCTACCGACCAATCTAAAATAGAGGTACAAATCGCCCCACTTTGAGAAATCAAAGCTATTTTTCCTGGCAACGGCATTCGAGTCGCAAAACTGGCATTGAGTCCCCAATTGGGATTAATGATACCGACACAATTTGGCCCGATGATTCGGATATTATATTTTCGAGCGATTTTTAAAATTTTATTATATTCCTTTTGTCCTTCCAATCCCGCTTCTTTGAAACCCGCAGAAATAATCACGATGCCTTTTACACCTGCCTCCCCACATTCTTTGACTAATTTTGGAACCGTTCGAGCAGGGGTCGCAATAACCGCTAAATCTGCTTTTTTGGGCAAGTCGGCTATTCGAGCATAAGCTTGTTTGCCATGCACTTTTGAATGTTTGATATTGATAGGATAAATGCTGCCTTTGAATGTCCCTGCTAATAGGTTTTTCATTAAAGCATAGCCGACCGAACCTTCCTTATTGGAAGCCCCGATGGCAGCAATGGTTTTTGGTCGAAATATTTTATTGAATTGATTAATCACAGTTTTTATTTTTTAAATTAGGAAGTTATTTTTATCATCCAGTAAAATGTAGGTCAGGAGACCTGCGGATAGCGGTTTCTAGTCTCCAGACTAGGAATGGGTATCCAGTCGTCCTGACGACTAGACCTTCCAATAATCTTTTAAATTAGTAAATAAAATATGTTTGTTTAAATCATAAGTTTCCCAAGCACGCATACCAGAAGTTGTTTTTTCTTCGGAATGCGGCATTGGTTCTCCATTAACCCCTGCTATAAAATTGTCGACACAATGAGGCAAAATACTGACATTATAACCGCCCTCTAGCGTAGCAAACAGCTGTTTAAATCGACTACCTAATAGCCTGCCAATTTGGTAAAAACTATTAACGGTCACGCGTAAATCAAGCAACAAATCATATAAATGGGCATCAAAACCTGCGGAAACAGCCACTACATCTGGTTGGAATTGACTAACTATCGGCAAAAATTGCTCAAAGGCATCCATAAAAATATCATCTCCACTTTTTGCGGGAATCGGCATATTGATGGTAAATCCTTTGCCCTTTCCTTCCCCTATTTCATTGACGGTTCCTTGATAAGGAAAAGCGGGGAATTGGTGAATAGACCAGTATAATACATCGTCACTTTTTTTGAAAATATGGGAAGTACCATCTCCTAAATGCCCATCAAAATCAACGATTAAAACCCGCTTTTTTTGATTGACTAAATGTTGGGTGGCAATGGCGATATTATTAAACAAACAAAAGCCACTAGCTTTATGAGCGTAGGCATGATGACCGGGAGGACGCACCAAAGCAAAATCATTTTGCTCCGCTGCCATAATGGTCGCTCCAACAGCGTGCACGGCAGCCTTAAAACTACCTGGCGAAGTCATCGTGTCTCCGTCTAAATGTCCACTTATTATACCCGCATTGATTACTTTTTGGATGTGGTCAGGTGTATGCACTAAGCCTAAAAACGATTCTCCGCTGCGTATTTCCGTTTCTTGCAAATCGGGAAAAGCTTCTAATCGCTTGCAACTTTCAGGATGCATGCCATCCGTTTTATGGTCAAAAAATATTTTGTTGAAAAGGATATCCATATATAAATAATGGTTTATTAATTCGTAGAAATAGCCATTTATAATCCCTCAATTACCGATTTTAGCATCACTTCTACTTCTTCACTAAAGGAGACTAATTCGTCATTTTTAATAGCTTTCATCGAGGCTTTGGGATTAACTGCCGCAACTTCTATTTGTCCGTCCTCCAATTCTTGCACGATAATATTACAAGGCAGCATGGTGCCTATTTTATCTTCTTTTGCCAAAGCTTGAAAAGCAAAATTAGGATTGCAAGCCCCTAAAATGCGGTATTTTCGAAAGTCTTTATTGAGCTTCTTTTTGAAAATGGTTTGTAAGTCCATTTCGGTGACGATGCCAAAGCCTATTTGCTTTAAAGCATTGGTTACTTTTTGAATCGCCGTTTCAAAATCGCAAGTGAGGGTTTTATTAAAATAGTAAGACATAAGTTGTTTTTTAAGAATAAAAATTACTGCAAGATTCACTAAAAGGCATCGGTTTTTTGGTGATAATTATCATGGGGTTGGATTGACTTTTGTCAATAATCACTTTTCTAAAAAGTTGGTACTTACAGTTAATTATTATTGAATAAAAAGCAAAGACCATGATTTTTTATACACCATCCAATCAAGAAATAGCCCATATTTTTGAAAGAATTGGGGAATTATTGGCAGAACAAAACGCCAATCCTCATAGAATCAGAGCCTATCGGAGAGCAGCGCAAATTTTAGGCGAAAGAAAAGAACCTGTTGCGGAAATGGTCTTAGATGGACATACGAAAACTTTGGAGGCTATTCCAGGGATTGGCAAAAGTTTGACTCGACAAATTGAGGAAATCGTTAGAACAGGCAAATCTTCTTTATTAATGCGATTGCAAGGAGATATTGAACCAGAAAATTTATTTGCTCAAGTGCCTGGTATTGGAGAGAAATTAGCCCATAAAATTGTTCAACAACTACATATTCATTCTTTAGAAGATTTAGAACTAGCTGCCCATGATGGTCGATTGGGTATCATCGAAGGGTTTGGCAAAGGACGGATTGATTTGATTAAAATATATCTCGCTGGTTTGCTCAATCCATCTGCTAGAAAATGGTTATTAAAAGCCATTCCGAAATTGGAAAAAGGACCTGCTGTTGAAAGCCCGTCT
Organism: Bacteroidota bacterium; assembly: GCA_017857395.1. GTDB lineage: Bacteria > Bacteroidota > Bacteroidia > Chitinophagales > Saprospiraceae > JAFMDF01. The sequence continues at coordinate 21,448 of JAFMDF010000120.1, forward strand.
GTTGCCGCTATCTTGGAAATGGACGATGAATATCTCGAAAATGCAGCTAAAGGAGCATTAGAAATGATTACGCCCAAACGGTTCAATCCATATAAGGAGGCTTGGCTACCAATCTATCATGCCCAAAAAGAAGGATGGAATTTAACCGCACTTTTTTCGAATACTGCCCGAGCGCACGAATTGGAAAAAACGGATGATTGGGTCATTATTTTCTTTGATAATATGCAGTATCACGACCAAGTGACCGTAGTGACGGAGACTAGTGGGCCATTAAAAGGTAAGCGAGTTATTAGGGGATTAGAAGCGAAATGTAGTGCTTTTTATGAACTAAAAGCAAGTGAAATACCCCTTCGAATGCCTTCGATTAATCCATTGACATAAATCACCGATCGCGTTGATAAAACTCACCAACTCCTTTTTCAAAAATTTAGACTTTTGAGGTAGCATAAAGATTCGAGGGGGCTTCAATCTCTATGCCCTATGCTAATAATTTTAAATCACTTTTAATACATAAAATGAAAAATTTTCCACAACACTACAAAGAAATGGTTGCCTTAATGCAAGAGATGGGCGGAGAAATCCCCGAAACCATGCAAGGTTTTCATAAATTACATAAAGCAGCTATCGCAACAGGAAGTTTAACGACTCAAACAAAAGAGTTAATTGCTTTAGGGATTGCCATTGCGGTTCATTGTGATGGTTGTATTGCTTTTCATGTGCATGATGCTTTAAATGCGGGTGCTACGAAAGCCGATATTTTAGAAACGATTGGCGTTGCGATTATGATGGGTGGCGGACCTTCTTTAATGTATGGTTGTGAGGCAATGGAGGCTTTAAAGCAATTTGAGGAAAAGAACAAATTAGCATTAGTGTAATTCGGATCATAAATCCATTGTCAATAGTATAAAATTATCTGTGGAGGTTATCCGTGGAAAATCAAGCTTAAAAAGAAAATCACCACGGATAACTTCCACGGATTATAAATTAGGATTTTATACAGTTTCTTGTAAATAAAGCGGATTAATAATCCGCATTACTAAACCAACAAAATATGCAAATCAATATTCATGCTCCTTTCAAAGTTAATGACGGGTTAAAAGCATTAATTACTGAAAAATTGGAAAAATTAAACACTTTTTATGGTCGTATATTGAAAGCCGATGTTCATCTAAGGCTGAAAGTATCTACTGTACTCAATGGTAAAACGGTCGAAATTAGTTTACATCTACCTGGAAAAGATGCTTTTGCTAAAGATACCGAAGATACCTTTGAAAAAGCGGTGGCAGCAGTGGCCGCTAAATTAGAAAAACAGCTAAAAAAGCGCAAAGATATTTTGGCACAAAAGCATTAATTATGACAAATTCAACCAATTTAAAATACTGGTGGAAATGGACGATTAATTGTGGCATCGGCGAACTAATTGGTATCGCTGCTGCTTCCATGATGGCTCTTACTGTGCATCAATTTTTGGGCGAGCCAGAAACCACTCAAGATAAATTGCTAGGCTTGTTTATTATGCTTTTTGCGGGACTTATCGAAGGCTTTATATTAGGTACGCTTCAATGGAAAGTGCTGAAAGTAAAATTCAAAGAAATACCCTATAACAAATGGGTTGGATTTACCATCTTAGTAGCGATGATTGGCTGGTTTATCGGGACGGTTTCTTCCTTATTTTTAATACAAGTCGAAGAAATACCAGATGAATTTTTAATAGAGCCAACCATTTATCAAACGCTATTATATGCAACTGGTCTAGGTGCCTTATTAGGGGCAATGTTTGGTTATTTCCAATGGCTGGTTTTCCGACAATATGCTTTGCACACCTTTAAATGGATATGGGCAAATGCCTTGGGTTGGGCAATCGCAATGGCGATAATTTTTTACTTTGCTACGTTACCAATTTCTAGTACGCCTACTTCAACAATCTTATTATATGGCGGCATTGGAGGTGTTTTAGCAGGGTTATCGGTCGGGGCAATTACTGGTTTATTTCTGAATCGAATTATTAAAGAAAATAGCTAAATATTATGGGTACTAAAAACTTTGAGCAATTTAATAAGGAATTAAGCTGGAGTACTCGAATTTATACTTTGGCAACAGTCGTCGTAGCCGTTGGCGCGTTTATATTTAATGCTTGGGATACGGATTTTGCTTTTACCATTATTGTAGCAATTGCTGTTATTCTTTTTATAGAAACTTTTGCTATCTACTTCAAAAACCATCCCAAATTTTGGCGCAGCTTTCGGATAATTATTATCCTCATTTTTCTAGCATTGTTGCTGATTGGATTTAGATTAAATTAATATATTTTTTATGAATTACATCCTTACTGCAACAGCAAATTCAGGCGATTTTGGAGGATTGACGATAAAAAAATCTACGATAGCTTTTGGTACTACTGAAAAGTCTGCTAAAGAACTACCGAATCCTGCCGAATTATTTTTGGGGGCTTTAGCCTCCTGCATCTTAAAAAATGTAGAACGATTTTCAGATTTGCTTAAATTCAATTATGATAAATCGAGTATTAAAGTTATTGGAATTCGTTTGGAACGGCCTCCCCGTATCGATAAAATTCACTATGAATTAACCATTCATAGCGAGGATGAACAGTTGAAAATACCTTTACTAAAGAAGAATATTGAAAAATTTGGGACGATTTATAATACGGTGAATTTAGCATGTGGCATTACTGGAACAATCACTAAAACTATATAGCCCAAATTAGAGACACCTTATATAACAAAAAAAATACAAAATGAAAAATATATTAGTGGCCATCAATTTTGACAATTTAGGCCAAGAAGTTATCCAAAAAGCCAGTCAAATTGCGGAAAAATTTGATAGCAAGCTTTGGTTAGTTCACGTCGCCTCAGAATTTGCCACTTTAACGGGCAATAAAGCTGCCTCCCAAACGATTCGAGACAGTCGAGCCAAAATTTTAAGGGCAGAGCATCAACAAATACAAACTTATGCTAAAGCTTTGCAAGATAAAGGCATAAATGCAACTGCTCTACTAATCAAAGGTGATGCAGTCGATGAAATAATCGCTAAAGCAAAAAGTATCCAAGCGGATATGCTTGTTTTAGGTGCAGAAGAATACGGAAAAATCTTTCAGTTATTATTTAAAACTGTCTGGGAGGATGTGATAAAAGCCTCCAATGTACCAGTTTTGATAGTGCCTCATAAAGGGTATTAATTTTTATTTTTTCCTAACCAAATAAAGAATAGTCGTTTTGTCGGCGCATTTGTCGGGGGGCAGGTGCGCTGCTTTCTATTAATAAATCTAATAAAAATGCCGAAAAAATCATTCTCCGAAATCGTCAACAGTAATAAACCTGTACTAATAGATTTTCATGCGACTTGGTGTGGGCCTTGTCGAACGCTTGCCCCAATTATCCAAAATGTCAAAAAGAAAATGGGCGATAAAGCCACTATTGTTAAAATTGATATTGATAGAAATGCTGCTTTGGCTAGT
>JAFMDF010000489.1 GCA_017857395.1 Bacteroidota bacterium
ATCATATCTTTTTTTTGCTACAAATATACTAAATCAACCTATTTAATACACGACCTGCTACCCAAATAAGTTCCCCGCCAGAATGCTCCTCCACATTTACCTGTTGGGCCATTTCTGATGAAGGCAACCCCGATGTTTTGTTTAGGTACGATTCGGAGGTAAATAGTTGGACAGAGATAGGTGCTACTGGTGTAAATGGTATAGAATCCTTGGCTTATGACCCTTTTGGCGATAAAATTTATACTGCAGACAATGATCTAGTAGGTACCATAAATTTGGCTACTGCTACTTTTACTGCAATTGGGACTGATATTGGTTCTCTTAATGGAGTGAATGGTTTACATAATATAGCAGATATAGATGGATTAAGTTTAGATCCTTTTTCTGGTATTTTATGGGCTACTGAGCGAATTGCTAACGGGACGAATAATGATTTGCTCTTTCAAATAGATACAGCTACGGGTGATTTTATCCCAAATGCATTTGGTGCAGGGATAGATTATGCAGTAGTGCCTCAAATATATGACCCAGTAAATGCACAATTTGTTTATGACATAGATGATATTGCCGTAGATCCAGAAACAGGGGATTTATATGCTATTTGCAATCAAGGGGGAACAGGAGGGGTCTTAACGATTCTAAACAAAACAGATGGGACCATAAAAGAAGTGATTGGCAATTTTGGAAATGTGGATGATATGGAAGCCTTAGGCTTCTATAATAATGGTTTTTTGTATGGATCCACAGGTAATAACAGTCCAGACCCCTTAGATTTAAACCGTTTTTTTATTATAGATAAATCGGATGCTAGTCTGGTTGAAAGAGCAAAAATAGACCTCACCAATTCCGAAAAAGATTTTGAGGCCTGTGATTGTTTAACGGGAGGATTTAATACGATTTCTGGGCTAATTTTTCATGATGAAAATGGGAATAGTCAATTTACAACAGGGGAATCAGGTCTTGGAGGAGTATTGGTTAATTTATATCGAGATGTAGATGGAGATAGTATTTATACCGAAAATGTAGATATTTTATTAGATACCACTTCTACGGAACCAGATGGAACCTATACTTTTTCTGTGGCATCTATAGGAGATTTTTTAGTGACTATAGATACTACAGACCTTCCAGATGAAAGCGGCTTGACGACTGATAATCGGGAGTCTGCCCAATTTATTGGAACTGGATTACTTAATGAAAATAATAATTTTGGGTATATATTTTTAAAGTATGATTTTGGAGATTTACCAGACCTAGCTGCTGGAACAACAGGAACAAACGATTATGAAACGTCAAAAGTAAATGGAGGGCCAAGTCACCTGATTATTTCAGGTTTATTTTTAGGGGATACGGTGGATATAGATAATGATGGTTTCCCTGATGTGCAAGCATTTGGAGATGATAATGATAATATGGATGATGAAGATGGTATTACTATCTTACCTAGTTTAGATGTTCGACCTGGCGGAATGATTCGATTGCCAATAAGTGTGACGAATACAACGGGTGACACCGCTTATATAGAAGCTTGGATAGATTGGGATGGAGATGGTGATTTTGATGCAACTAATGAACTAGTAGCAAATTTAAAAGATAACAAAGATGGTGTTTTTCCTGCTTATTTAACCATATCAATACCTGTAACGGCTACTACAGGAAATTTATTAGGTTTTAGAATTAGATTAAGTCATACGGATAATATGACCCCTTACGGGCAAATCGATTCAGGAGAAGTAGAAGATTATTTATTGGGAATTGACTGTAAACAGGTTGTTTGCTTGCCTGTTGAAGTCATGTTAAAAAGAATAGAGGAATAAGGGCAACTAGCAATAAAAGATATCCCTAATAGCTTTCTTATCAAATTGAGGTTGAAATATAACGTTTAAAGGGCAAGTGGCTATTGAAAATGTATTATATGGTAACTGCTGGTTTGGACTTTAAGTCCGACACGGCTATATTTTTTGCCTCTGGCGAAAGTAGGCAAACTTAAGAAATTTAAACTCGCCAGAGGCGAACGGTAAAAAGGTATCGGATTAGAAATCCTAACCAGCAATTCTTTGGTTTATGTAACTGTTGTGCCAAGCGGGGAAGAACATCCGATTTAATATCTTTTTTCTATCATGCACCTTAATCAAATCTTTTGGCACTAAAAAAGGAAGAGTCGTACCCAAAAATTAGATAGCATGAAATTTAAGGTAGTAAGTATATTCGTAGTTGGATTTTTTTTGTCAGGTTGCTTAGATAAATTTGATTTTGAACGTCCCGAATCCCTAAAGGGAGCAGTCGCAATCCAAGGTAAACTAACTAAAGGCAACCCTTCTAGAGTAGAAGTGATTTTAAGAGATGTTTTTGACTTTTTTAACTTCCCAAAATTATTATCTGCTAAGAAAGTTTTTGTCGTAGATGAAAACCAAAACGAATTAGCCTTAACAACTAAAGGACAAGGGCTTTATTTTCTAGACATTCCTGCTGACCATCCCTTTTTTAAAATTGATATTGGCCATAAATATAAAATTCGAGTCGAAGGATTAAAAGGGGAAGATTACGAATCGTAATATGATGAATTGGTGGCTGGCCCCATTCCTGATAATTTTTATGTAGTAGAAACCACGATAGCCTTTTTAGATGAGTTTGGGGGTCAACGAACTTTCGACCAACTCAATTTTTATATTAGTACCCCGTTAAAAGGAAAGGCTGCGGAGCAAAATAGTCGCCTTGTTTGGGAATTAAATGGGGTGGCTAAAGTAACAGATACGCCTAGTTTAGGGAGATGTTTAGTCCGAAAAGACCCCGAACCAAAAGCTTGTTACGTTGGTTATCCACCCGTAAAAAACTACCTGACCTTTGATGGAACAACTGCTTCTACCAATCGAATAGATGATTTTTTGGTGAATGAATCCAATTATACCAACTTGTTTGCAGAAGGCTATTATATGGTGGTCAATCAACAGGCAGTTAGCGAAGCTGCTTATACTTATTGGTCAAGAGTCGGTGCTGCGGTTAATCGAACTGGAGATGTTTTTCAAGAACCTACAGGGCTAGTTCCTACTAATATTCACAACTTAAAGGATGCAGATGATTCCGTATTTGGTTTTTTTTATGTCACAGAAGAACATCCTATAAGGGTTTATGTCAGTCCTGAATTAGGGCGCAACCAAAAGCCACAATGCCCTGAAGTGGATATGAATGGTAATTTAGCAGCCTATTGTTGCAATTGTTTGAATTTAGAAAATAGTAGTACAGCGCAACCTGATTGGTGGGTTGAATAAGTTGACCAATTGGAATTAAGGAATGTGGCTTTAGTGTATTGCGAAATTGTTAGTAGATTGGCTAAGGAGATTATGGAATGGTGGCGGGCTATTTGATTTGTTTTTTAATATTTCGATGTTGTAAGTTTATAAAAGTAAAAATGTAGGAAAGATTGAAGCTACAATCTTAACACATCGCAACGCAATAAAAAATGGTGATTCAACCAAAGCCGAATCACCATTTAAGCGTATTGATAAATACAGTAATTACTCCTTAACCACTTTCAAAGTATAAAACTGTCCTTCAGCCTGTAAAGTCACCAAGTATAAACCTGGCGTCAAATTAGCAACAGGTAAATTAATTTGTTTGTTATTAATTATTTGATTCGTCATTTGCTGTCCAGAAATACTGTGAATGAACACTCTGTCAATATTGCTACCTGCATTAATACTTAAGGTATGTTGTACAGGATTTCCTAATAGATTAATCTCCCCGAAATGATTCAGGTCTTCAATGCTAGTAACACCATCAACCGTTAAGACAATATCTGCACTTCTAATGTCCAAACCTGGTACTAATTCATTCTGTACTAATAAATAGTAAGTGGCACCATCTGCTGTTGTGGCAGATTCGATAGTATAAATTGGGGTCTCACTAACTACTTCCTCTTCTCCTTTAACCCAAGTATACATATTAGCAGAACCGCCAACTGCAACTTCCATATTTACGGTATCACCAGCCATCGCTACAATTAAGCTTTCTTCTCCAACATTCGCTTGTGGAGAATATCTGAATTCTGCGACTAAAGTATCCGCAGCAACTGCCACATTACCTTCTAAATCTTCAAAAGTTAAATGATTGTCTTGCACTCGAACTTTTGCACCTGCGCCCCAAACCATGCTTGCCATATCAGGTAGAGAAGTCAAATTATTGCCATTTAAGTATAATCGGTCAAGACCTACTGCACTAGTCATTTCAGCAGGAACTGCATCGTATTCACAATCGTGTAAATACACCTTTTGCATAGCTGGTAACGTGAAAATAACACCAGGGATTCCGCCAGTAATTGGATTCTTTTCGGTGTTGTATTCCGTTAAATTCACCATGTTTTCTATCCCTGTTAAATTGATACTAGAAATACCTGTTCGTTTAATTTGAAAACGTTCTACATTGGTCCATCTCCAAATAGCAGCAGGTAATTCTCCTGTCATGCCCATATCATCATGGAATTCAATTTTACCGCCCATTTCACTAATATCTTCTAAACTTCGTACTAATGTTCCTGTCAAATCCATTCCTTTGAATGCAACGTGTGTCACTCTTTGAGAAGCACTATCAATCGTTACGCCTTCCCAAGTACTGATTGGGCCATTTAACCAAGCATCATAACCTGTCCAGCTAGTTCCGCCATTGGTATTATATAAGTCAACTAAAGCTAAAGAATCTTGCGCTTGTACAGATGCAAATAACTTTTGTGGCGCAACATGAATATCTAATCCTGGCACTAAGCTACTTTGCACAACTGCAAAATAACGACCTGAATTAGTAGCTGCATCAAAAGCAGGAATGTTTAAAGTGCCTGTTTCTGCAACAACTTCATCAATTCCTCTTACCCAAGTATAAGTATTGGCACTACCGCCCACACCTGCATCTAAAGCAACTACACTTCCTGCTTCAGGATAATGGTACGTTTCTGCACCAACTACTGCTTGAGGAGAGTAGCGTAATTCTGCGACATTTTCATCAGTAGCAAATCTTACAATCGGCTCTAAATCTTCAAAAGTTAAGGCATTATTATGAAAACGAACTTTAGCACCAGATTTCCAAGTCATGGCACTCAAATCAGGCAATTCCGTTAAGGCATTCCCATTAAAGTACAATCGGTCTAATTTACCAGCAGCAGCGACTAATCCCGCTGGAACTGCATCATAATTACAATCATGTAAATAAACTTTAACCATAGCAGGCAAAGCAAATACAGCAGCAGGAGCAGGCCCTGAAATTGCATTTTTCTCTGTATTATATTCGGTTAGGTTCACCATGTTTTCAATTCCCGTCAAATTGATGCTAGT
>JAFMDF010000121.1 GCA_017857395.1 Bacteroidota bacterium
CACTAGTACTTCTTATTTCAAAAGCGGGGTCACTAACGGGAGCGGGGTCAATTATCTTTACTTGCATTCTATCGGAAAGTTTTACATTCCGATATTGTGCATTTTCATCTGATTCCAATTCTTCAGTAAGCATATCTTTATCAAATGCAATCCTAACCAGACATTCTGTTTCTATCAACTGTTGCATTTTCGTCGGTATATTGTATTGAACATGTCCTTTTTTGGATGCTTGTTCTTTTTTAGGAAGGATAATTTGACTAGGTAGCTTATAGTCAAGAACCTTCGTCTTAGATTTATCATAATATAATCCCCAAGGAAATTCATTCGTCAAATCTTCCAAATTATCATATAGGATATCTCTGGTGACTACGCCTCTACTTACAGGCTGAATAATTGGTTTTTCAAAGGATTTCTTAAACCTTACAACACCAGAGGCATATTCAAAGGACGCTTGAATAGTTGCTCCACCTGCGAGGCTTTTGTAAAAATCTGAAGCAAATTCAGTAGCGGTCTGATCATCAATGGCGACTGAAGTGGCAATGACCGCTGGAATATTTTCTTTTAGTAACTGTTCTACTTGACCTTTGGTGGAGCAACCATTGAGAAATACCAATTGTAGGTTTGATAAAAGACCCAAGAGATTGGCTAGTCCTTCTGCATGCCCCGTTTGATCTTCCAATTTTAACATAGTATTACCAGCATGCCCAGCATAATGAAAAATGACGGTTTTTTCTCGATTGTAACGGCGACCAAGTGCACTCGTGATTTCGTTGATAGTAGCGCTTTCTTCCCGAAAAACAGAAATTGTTCCTGAATCATCCAGTTCAGCTAACGCGTTATATACTAATGTGTTTTCTTCTTTTAAATTACGGAGATAAGCAGTTTCATCATTAGCAAAGAAGAGTAATATTTTTGGAGTTTCCATAATAGTTTAGTGAAATGGAATAAGCTTAAATTATATCTTTTGAAAAAATTGTCAAAGAGTCAAGGATTTTAATTCTTAGAATGTGGGTAAAAAAATCCTTACCAATTTATCAATTAAAGGTAGTTAAAAAAATGTAGCATAGGTAATTTAAATCTAAATTTCCAATGATACAAGCTCCCTTCTGAAGTAGTTCTTCCCTAAAAAGGCGTTGCTTCCCTTCAGGGCTTTATGAATCATTTATCATCGTTATTTCCTCAGGGTTTACACCCTGAGCTACAATATGTCGTCCCTTCAGGGCTAGGAATTAGGTGATTGCTATCATTCTCCACCCAAAGGATTAATCTTATTACCATTACCAGTATCTAATTTATTCCGAAAATAATCATCAACCTTAGCCATACTACTATCCAATTGCTTCTCCATGTTCGCTACTTTTCCTTCACTAGCAGCGGCCATAGACTCTATATAAATTGACTGAGAAGGAAAAGCAAAACTAACCCCTAATTCATCTGCCAATAACAGAATAGCGTACATGATGTCATGCCGACCTTTCAATTCTGCCGTCCAATCTTTGGCTTCAAAAAAGCAGTAGAGTAAAATATTAATGGAACTCGCACCAAAACTATTCAAATGTACTTCAAAATAGTCTTTGCGAGTGGTTGGATGTCTTTTGATAATTTCTCGAACGCCTTTGACAAAAAGGTCTATCTTTTTAGGAGAGGTGTTATACGTGACACCTAATTCTGTTTTGAATCGGCGAAATTGTCGCAAGCCCATGTTATTGACCACCTTATCGGCTAACATGCCATTGGGAACATAAACCACCGAGTTGGCAAAAGTTCGGATTCGGGTGGAACGAACGCCTACTTCTTCTACGGTGCCGTCCACATTATCAAAATTAATCCAATCGCCAATTTGAAAAGGGCGGTCTAAAAAAATCATGATAGAACCGAAAAAGTTCTTAACCGTATCCTGTGCCGCTAATGCAATCGCCAATCCACCAATAGAAATACCTGCCAATAAAGCCGTAACATTGACATCTAAAAACTCTAAAATATAAAGAATACCAATCGCCCAAATAATCAGTTTTACAATTTTACTTAGAACAGGCAATAGTTGGTCATCAAGGGTATTTTTTGTTTTTTGGGTCACATCATCTAAATAGTGAATGACAATGTTCGCCATACGAGCAATTAGTAGGATGACAAAAAATATGGAGAGTACCCCTAGACCTTTCAGCAAAAAGGAATTTAGCCGAATGGGTAATTGAAACATCGGAAGGAAATAGAGTACTATTTTTGTCGTAAAAAATAAGGCAAAAACCCTAGCTACTTTATTCACATCATCTTTAACTTTTTCAGGCACGCCTAGTTTTTGCTGAAGAAAGATAGAAATAAATCGGCGAGAGATAAAATTAACGAGATAAAAGAGCAAGCCACAGAAAACAAGTAAGAGCAATAAGCCCAACCATTTGGAAATAGCAATCCCCAATATGGTAAAATTCCAAAATGGACCATGAAAAAATTGCGCAAAGCTGGTGCCAAAAGGAAAAACCTCTTGAAACATTTCGGGAATAAAGGCGATGGTCGTTCTGGAATAATACCATTTCCCGTTTTGTAATTCAAGGTAAATTCGTGGTTCATCTTTGTCAATAAAATAAGTAGCTTCCTGACTTAGGGAATCTCGATAATCCGTCTCTGTGGGCAACCGATTAATATCAACATATATGCCTTTCCCATCCAAGATTCTTATTAACTGAATCGCTAGTTCATTTCGGTTTTCGATATTATCGGGAAAAGAAATAGCCGCTTTACTTGGGTCGTAGCTGTCATCTTGTAAGGAATACAAGTGATTGTAAATAACGCCATAAGGCGAAAGATTAACGTCTGCGGAATCTATTTGACCAAAGGAGAAAAAGGAGGCAAAGAGATAAGCAATAACTAGCGCAATTTTTCTCATTAAATTATATTTTTTTTGACCGTTGCTTTAAAATTGCAAAGATAGGCTAAATACAATTTCAAATTTTCAATTTCCAACCTCCTAGAAGGGAATTTGAAATTAAAGTTGAAGTTGAAGTCATTGATTTATGGCAATACGATAAAAAGTATGGGTATCTAAAAATGGGAGACAACTCAGGAGCGTTGTGTTACCGTTTACCGTTGCGAGAGACAAGTAACAGGACGCTCCTGAGCCATATGCTTTATAATCCACCCACAGTTTACATAGTAGAACTTGATTTATTAAAGCATTTTATCCCTAATTAAGAACACTTTATTTCCAAACTCCGATAAAACCTATCCCTTAACCGATAAAATACCCTCAAACATCAAAGAAATAGTATTTTTGTTCATATATGAATGAAAAGGCTGTAAATATTGGCTGGCACCTAATTGGATGGTTGATTTTTCTAGTATTACCTGTAGTAACGCTACCTACTTTAATAGAACGGTATGAGACCAATAATTGCTTTCTTATTAATTATACCGTACTAAGTGTGCCTATTATCGGCTTTTTCTATTTCAACTATCATTTTGTGATACCCCGTTTTTACTTTAAACAAAAACAAGTTGCTTTTATAGCGGTCATTATTGGGTTTACTTTAGGGACACTCCTCCTTTCTATTATTTATTTCCGACTATTTTCAATGAATTGTAATGCTAATGAGGGAACTATTCGAGATTTATTACGGGCTACGCTACCACGATTGATAATTATTTTTATCATTTCATTTGCCATGCGATTAAATGTACGAATAAAGTCGATAGAAATGGAGAAATCAAAGGCAGAATTAGCCTTGTTAAGGACGCAAATCAATCCACATTTTTTATTTAATGTGTTGAATAACATTTATGGGCAAGCCATTATTAAATCAGCACATACCGCAGATAGTATTGCTAAATTATCCGATTTGATGCGCTATTCCTTGAACGAAGCGAATGTGTCAACTGTATCTTTAGAAAAAGAAATAGCCTATTTAAATAATTATCTTTTGCTGCAAAAATTAAGGTTGACAGATAAAACAGTCGTTGAATTTAAAATAATAGGCCCTCCGACTACCTGGCAAATTTCACCGATGCTTTTTATACCCTTTATAGAAAACGCTTTTAAATATGGGATTAGTAATGAAGTGGAAACAAACATTAAAATTAGTCTAGAAATAGAGAAGGAAGCATTAGATTTTAGGGTAGAAAATGACATGCTACCCGATAAAGTACGGATAGCGGAATCTAATCAAATTGGTATCAAAAATGTCAAAAATAGATTAGCATTGATTTATGGTAATCGCTATCATTTGACCATCAAAGATGCGGATAAACAGTATAAAGTTCACCTTAAAATTTTTGCTTAAATGTTAACTTGTATTGCCTTAGACGATGAACCCATAGCCTTGGAGATTATTAAGTCACATTGCAGTCAACTGCCTTTTATTAATTTGGGAAATACCTTTACTCAACCGTCAAAGGCGGCAAAATACCTCCAAAAACACCCAGTTGATTTGATTTTTTTAGACATTAATATGCCTGATGTTAATGGCATCCAGTTTTATAAAAATTTACAACAGGAAATAATGGTTGTATTTACGACGGCTTATAGTCAATATGCGGTGGATGGATTTCAAGTCAATGCTGTAGATTATTTGTTAAAACCCATTGAATTTAATCGTTTTCGAATAGCCTGTGAAAAAGTTAGGGATTATGCCGATTTTTTAAAAAGTAAATATGCTAAGGAACAACAGGACTTGCTGGTTAGGTCTGAATATGCTTTGGTTAAAATTCCATTTTCAGAGATAATATACCTTGAAAAAATAGGGGATTACGTTAAAATTCATTGTAAAAATAAAGAACCTGTATTAACCTTAATGAGTATGAAAAAAATACTGGAGAAATTGCCTAGTAATAATTTTATACGAGTTCATCGCTCTTTTACTATTAATCAAAAAGCGGTTACTACCCTTAAAAGGAAACAGTTATTTATTGGCGATACAGTTATTCCAATAGGGAAAACTTATAATGTAGATTTTTTAAGAAATTAATGGTTGAAATGGTTTGATTGTTAAGGAGCGCTGACAATCAAACCATCATAGCCATCAAACTATCCACAATACTGGTATATATTAAAACATAAACAGAAACAATGAAGAAACCTATACAACTAATATTCTACTGTCTATTCTTTACCCTGTCTTTAAATGCCCAGCGGAACATCTCAGGGGTTGTCAAAGGGGCAGACAATCAAGAAAGATTGCCCTTTGCGGATATCATCATTAAAGGCACGAATACAGGAACTTCTACCAATGTAGATGGTTATTTTTCCTTAATAGGTTTGCCTGATACGGCGATGACTTTGCAGGTCTTATATGTAGGGTATTCGGCTATAGAAGTTCCGATTGCTGCGGGGACAACAGACATCAAAAGCTTGGAAATTAAATTATCTTCTGGGGTGATTTTAGATGAAGTGGTCGTGTCTGGCAAGTCCTATAAAGTGATGAATACCTCCGAGGGGATTAGCACTATACAAATTTCCCCTGCGCAATTGGCTTTATTGCCGAATGTGGGGGAAGTTGATATCTTTCGATCGCTCCAATTATTACCAGGCGTAAGTGGCAGTAACGAAAGTTCTTCTGGCTTATATGTGCGAGGTGGAACGCCTGACCAGAATTTAGTGATATTGGATGGAATGACGGTTTATAATGTAGACCACTTTTTTGGCTTCTTTTCTGCTTTTAATGCCGATGCGGTGAAAGATGTGAAATTATTTAAAGGCGCTTTTCCTGCCAAATATGGTGGACGTTTATCTAGTGTAGTAGATTTAACGGGCAAAACGGGCGACCCTAATAAATTTCATAGTAATGTGGGTATCAACTTATTGAATGCTAGAGCGAGTGTGCAAATCCCCTTATTCAAAAAAGGGTCATTGTCGCTTAGTGGGCGGCGGTCTTATACCGACTTGATTCAAAGTGAATTGTATAATAAAATATTCGGCGTTTTTACCCAAACAGAAAATCCACCAGATATTGAAGGCTTAGAAGTTAATACAATTGAACCCGATTTCTACTTTTTTGATACCAATAGTAAACTAAGTTTTAATCCAACCGAAAAAGATGTGGTGGCTTTATCTTTTTATGCGGGCGCTGACCATTTGGTAGAATCTAATGACATTAGCTTACCTCGTTTTGGTGGGGCGGTTTTACTTAATTTAGACGTAGATGAAATGAGTGATTGGGGAAACAAAGGGATAAGTGGGAAATGGTCTCGTCAATGGGGAGCAAAATTATATTCCAATTTGGTGGTGGCATCCTCTAATTATTTTAGTGAATACAATCGAGATTTGAATATTAAAGCGACGGTAGTAGCAAGTGATTCTTTAGTGCTTGACCAAGATGTGTTGACCTTTGAAGACAATGATGTGAGAGATTTTTCTTTCCGTTTGGATAATGAATACCAACTAAATAGTCAACATAAATTGGAGTTTGGCTTTTTAGGGACTTTAGCAGAAGTGGATTATAAATTTGTGAGAGATGACACCTTGACGATTTTAGACCTCGAACAAAAAGCTCAATACGGGGCGATTTACTTATCAGACACTTGGAATCCCACACAGAATTTATCCATCAATGCAGGACTTAGAGCGACTTATTATGATTTGAGTGAAAAAATTTACTGGTCGCCTCGATTCTCCTTTGAATATAACCTGACCGACCGAATTAAGTTAAAAGGTGGCTATGGCAAACATTATCAATTTGTCAATCGAATTGTCAACGAAAATGTCACCGAAGGCTCACGGGATTTTTGGTTATTGGCAGATGATGATTTAGTCAAAGTTAGTAATGCAGAACATTTTGTCTTAGGCGCTGCTTATGAAACGGATGGTTATATTTTTGACGTAGAAGCTTATCGCAAAAACTTAGATAATTTAGCAGAATTTTCCCTTCGTTTTCAAAGAAACGATATAGATTTAAATCAGCTATTTTTTCTCGGAAGTGGCTATGCAGAAGGGATTGAATTTTTATTACAAAAGAAAAGCGGGACTTACACAGGTTGGGTGACGTATACTTTAGCAAGAGTCCGTAATGATTTCCCAGGTTTGAATAATGGATTTGAATTCTCTGCCTTACATGACCAAAGACACGAATTTAAAACGGTTCATTCTTATGAATGGGAAAATTATCGGTTCGCAGCAACTTTTGTTTTTGCTTCTGGCAAGCCCTTTACCGAACCTGCTGGACAATATTCCATCGAATTATTAGATGGAGATACCAATAATTATATTAGTGTGGGCGCTAAAAATGGCTCTCGTTTACCACCTTATCATCGCTTAGATTTGTCTGCGCATTACTTGGCTAAAGCAGGGAGATTCGATATAGATATTGGTGTGTCCGTCTTTAATTTATACAATCGACGAAATGTCTGGTATAGAGAATATGATTTTACAGAAAAACCACCTGTTATTTCAGAAGTAAGATATTTGGGTATGACGCCTAATATTTCTGCGGAGATAAAATTTTAAATGTAGCTTAGACCTCTGAGTAATCATAATGCTAGGCTTCTCAGACCAGAGGTCTAAGCTACTTAAAAAAGAATAATGAAAAAATATATAGTACTCCTTCCCCTAATCAGTCTATTATTCCTTTCCTGTGGAGAAGAGAACCTCAACAATATTGCCGTCAATCAATTTGTCATAGAAGCATTTATCTATGCAGGCGAACCAATAGATGACATTCGCATCAAAAGCACTTTTCCTTTATCGCAAGAGGAAGATACATCTGCACCAATTAATGATGCAACGGTAACTTTGATAAAAAATGGGCAACGCTATGGGTTGGTGGCTTCTGGAAATGAAGGATTGTATCATTATCCAGGTAACGATGTAATCGTAGCAACCAACGATGTATTCCAGTTAGAAGTAGAACATAATGGAATTACAGCGACCGCAGAAACGAGGGTGCCTACGCCAACTGTGGGACTCAGTCTTTCTCAAGATTCTTTGAAAGTGCCCCAATTGCCTTTTAATGAAGGACGAGAAGCCATCGTCGAAGCGATTGGAAATTTTCTAAGAACTTCAAGAATAGAGGCTACTTGGGATAACCCGAATGAAGACCTTTATTTTATGGTCGTAGAAAGTGTAAGCGATACGATTGACCCTATTTTTCCTACGCAAGTCATTGATGCTTTAGCCCGTTTTCGATTTGTTTCCGAACCAACAGAAGATGCTTCCATTACTTTTTTTGGTGGTACGCTAGTTTCTTTTGGGACCTATTCGGTTAGGGTTTATCATATCAACCAAGAATATGCGGCCTTATACGAAAACAGAGAACAAGACTCTAGAGATTTAAATGAACCGCCTTCTAATGTGCAAAATGCCTTGGGCGTTTTTTCGGCTTTTAATAGTCAGGAAGCTTTTTTTGAGGTGGCGAAGGAGTAGATTGAATAGTTGATTGATTATTAGTTGATTATATCCTTCAATGAGATGCAGGCGTTTATATGGTTGCGAGTTACGGGTTGCGAGTTTTAGAAAAGTAACTTATTCTTAAATTTTGATTTTTAAGTACTATTTATAGGAATACTAAACCGATTTCCTATTCAACCCGCAACCCGCAACTCGCTCACTTCATCAACGCTTTAACACTCTTCCCCATTTCAATCCCATCCGCCAACAGAGGATCCGCTTCGGGCGTTCCCCAAACTTGCGTGCAAGGCACAACACCTGCCCAAATAGGCAATGCATAATCAGGTTTGTCATCTCCTGGAGGCCCTGTTCGGATTTTGGCAGAAGCTTGGTCAATAGTAAAGCAAAGTACCGTGGTTGCTTTTAATTCCTTCGGTAGCGGTTGCCGACTTTCTTCCCAGCGGTCTTTTAAAATTTGGTCAGAAATGACTTTTAAAGCATGCAATTTCTCTTCTCCTTCAATTTTATAAGCCGTCCCAAAACAAGCAACCGACCGATAATTCATAGAATGATGAAAAGCAGACCGAGCTAAGACCAATCCATCTAAATGTGTAACGGTCAAACAAACAGGTAAGCCCTTTTCTAAATTAATCATCATGCGGCTAGTGGTCGCCCCATGCAAATAAATTTTATCGCCTTCTCTACCATAAGAGGTTGGAATCACAAAAGGCTGGTCGTGATGTGTAAATCCTAAATGGCATAAAAAAGCTGCATCTAGAATTTCATAGACCGTTTTTTTGTCATAATGCCCTCTTTTAGGGATTCTTTTGACCTTATTTCTTTCGTCGATTGGATAAGTTGACATAGTTATTTTTTATTTATAAAGGGTAATAAGTTGAGGAGGAAATGAGGTTAATGAGCTATCATTACTTAGATGAATAGCTATCGTTTTCTTGGAGGAATCTCTTTGTTTTTCTCCAAGTATATATTGTGTTTAACAGGCTTAAAAACTTTATCTTTTCTTGGCGGACGCTTCCCTAAATCAGCCTTGGGTCTAGTCGGTCTCTTTTCAAATCCACCACCACAATTGGGGCAAACATTGCTTAAAACATTGTCTACACAATCTTTACAAAAAGTGCATTCGTAGCTGCAAATCATGGCTGTGTCACTATCATTGGGTAATGGGGCATCACAATTTTCACAATTCAATCGAATTTCTAACATAATTGGGTGTATTTATAAATTAAAGAAGTAAGGTTTATGGAATGACTATTGGTTTGAATCATTTAAAAGTTGCGGTGTTACCTTGTTTCGGTGTTGTTTATTAACACGGCAACAAGGCAACATCGCAACAAGGTAACACGGCAACTAATTAGAGTATTCTATTAAGCCACTTTTTCTCGATTAATGATAAACCCATTTTTTACCGTTTCTAAACCTACTTTAGGGTAATAATCCATAGCAGAAGCGGCAGATAATAATAAGAGCATCGCATTTTCTCCAATTTCTTCTTTCGTTGGCCTTATTAATTTTTTCCCAATACCCTTTTTTTGATACGCTTTTTTTACCGCTAAATCAGATAAATAACAGCAATAACAAAAATCTGTTAAGGAGCGAGCAATACCAACTAGTGTTTCTGCATCCCAAGCGGTGATGACTAAATTGGCATGTTGATACATTTTTTCGATGCGTGCTTTATCGGTTGTCGGTCTATTGATGCCAGAATTATCGTATACCTCAATAATCGTTTCTATTGGAGGGAGGAGACCTGTTTTATAGATGATTTCTTTTTTCATTGTTTTGTTTCTTATGTAGCTTAGACGGCTGGTCTGAGTAGCCTTAACGTAGATCTACTCAGACCAGCCGTCTAAGGTACTTTAGTGTTAAATACGATCAATAATACTAGCCACTTCATCCATTTCTGCCAAAGTATTAAAATAATGTGGAGACAAGCGAATAGTCCAGTCTACGCCCTTTTTTGCATAATCAATAACTCCCCAATTTTTAGTACTGACATTATGATAAATTTTATTTTTATCAAACACTTCTTGTATCCGTTCCAGCGATTTATCCTGTTTTCTAAAAGTCAGAATATTAGCCGTTCGAGAACCTTTATCGAAGGTGGTTACGGCAGGAATCGCTGCTAAATTGGCTCGAAACCGTTGCATTAAACTTTGATTGCGTTGTTGAATATTTTGCATGCCCAACTCATTAGCATACCGAAGTGCCGTTGTAAAACCAACCATTAAGGCATAAGGGCGTTCCCAGTGTTCAAAACGTTTGGCATCTGCCAATACTTTAAAAGTGAATGGAGTCATCCAATCAGCACCGTTTCCGTCAATGAATAATGGTTTAAGTCCTTTATTTAAAATTTTATCAGAGACATATAGAAACCCAGTTCCTCTTGGCCCTCTTAAAAATTTCCGCCCAGTAGTCGTTAAAAAATCACATTTTATTTGCTGCACATCGACTACCATTTGACCGACGGATTGACAAGCGTCTACCAAAAAAATAACATCTTCCGCTTCACAAATTTTTCCTATATTTTTGACATCTTGGATAAGCCCAGAATTGGTTGGTATATGTGTAATTGCTACTAAAATAGGCTTTTGTTCAGCGACTAATGCTTGAAAATTAGCTATATCTAAATCGCCATTTTCTAAAGTTTTGATTCTTTTGAGGACAATCCCAAATCGTTCTTTTAATGATAAAAATTGAATTTGGTTAGAACTATAATCATCCTCCGAAGTGATAATTACATCTCCTATTTTAAAAGGAATGCTAGACAATGCTTTGGTATAGGCATCTGTGGCATCGTGGGCAAAAGCGATATTATGGGTCTGAGCATTGATTAATTGTGCTGCTTCTTTATAGAATTGTGCTATTGTCGTAGGGTTGGTATCTGCGACTTTATAACCACCATGTGCTTCCTCTTCCAATAAATAACGATGGATACTATTAACGACTTGTTGAGGCATTAAAGAAGCACCTGCGCTATTGATAAATATTTTATCTTGACAATGTGGTGTTTCGGCTCTTATTTGTGCTATATTCATAATTTGTAATTAAATGATAAGGCAAAAATAAAACATTTCTGGCATGCTTCAATATGCCAGATTAGACTATTTGAGTAGTCCAGATTAGAGGTAAATCCAATTAATATAATAATTTGATGGTGACGAAGCTACGCTCCTTTGGGAAATTTTATTGAAGCTTGTCTACAGACAGTTACGAAGCTACGTTCCTTAGAAAATGCGAATAGAGCAGGAGTGCCTGACATTTTTACCTTAAGTGATTTCAAAGATAGGCATAGAAATTATAGTTGGCAGGATTCTCATTTTTACATTTTCTCAATTACTCATTTCCCCGAGACCGACGAGCAGGTTTCTTATCTGGCGGTCGAGTTGGCTGACTTACTTGGTCAGGCTTTTGAAATCCATCTATATTATCGGGTGAAGGGATGGCTGAGGGAGTATTGCTACTTCTTTTTCTTTTCATCACTAAATTTTTATTGCGCAAATCTGCAATAGACTTAGGACGAATATCAAAATCCCAAGTAAAACCATCTAGTTCTGGTGGCCCCAAAAGCACTTGTTTCATTGGTAACACTTCGGAACTAGGTTGCTTAAAAAACTTGATACGACTGACATTTTGATTTTCGAAAAGAATCAGCATTTCACTACAAATCGTTTTGGTAGCTCCTATATAAGCGTCATCATCATCCGAAGCATAATAAACAGCCTCTGCATTACCAACAACTTTTACTTTATCTAATTCATTATTTTCAAAAAAAGCAGTAATATTTTTTCCTTTTATTTGATTAAATAACTCTAAATCTGGAGTCGTCACAATAAACGCATTGCCATATAAATAAATCTTGTCTATCCCGCCACCTTTCATTTGGATAAAAATAGAATCGCCTTTAAACTGAGAAGTATCTGACCATAAAATAGGATCTCTAAATAATTTGAATAAAGAATCTTTGGAGATAAATGCTAAAGAATCTGCGATAGCCTGTAAATCTTCCTTATAAATACGGACATCTTCATAAGCCTCCATTAATCTAGTGGTGTCGGTTTCACTAACCTCGGTAGAAAGTAGCGTGTCGGATGCCAAAAATAGAGTGTCTTTATCAGCTATAGATAATAAAGGGCGACCACCTGTTGCTTTCAAATATCCATTCTCTTTATTATAATTAGCCACTTCTGTTTGGATAGCAATATTTTCGACGGTATCCTGCCAATAGACATTGCCTTTTGCTACGCCTATTCCTGTTTGGTCGTCAAAATCCAACGCATCTGCTTCTAATACTTGTTTGTCATCGACTACTTTTGAGCGACCTGTGGTAGAAAAAGACTCCGTTTCAGAATTATAATTAATATTTTTATCGGTTTTAATTTCTTGAATAGAGTCCCTAAAATAAGCATTTCCCTCTAAAAATATATGTTCACTATCTTCATCATATCGAATGACATCGGCCGTTGCTAGTTTATCGTTTTCTTGAAATTGAGCATCCCCTTCTAATCGAATTTCCTTCATGGATCCATCATAAGTAATGACATCAGCGGTTGCTTTCTGTTCGCCTTTGACGTATTGTGCATTTTTGGTAAACTCTGCTAATTTGGTGTCCATATCATAAAAACCTTCTTCGCAGTAAATCAAATTGCTATCTTGATTGATTAAAGTAGGGCCTAAAAAAGTAACCACTTGGGTTTCAGAATTATAGAGTAGAGTATCGGCACGTAATGTAAAGGTAGAATCAAAAACGGTGATACTATCCTTAAAAAACATTTCATCCGTTTCTACAAAAAAAGTACCTCGTTTACTAACTAATTTAGTATCCCCTTGGGTAATTAAAGCACCGTTCGTATAGCGAGCAATTTTAGGATCTAATTCATAATTCAAATAATTGGTGAATAGATTTTTTCCTTCACTTTCCATGACTACATTGCCAAATAAATCTGCTATTTTAGTAGCGCCCCGATAAACCAAAGAGTCAGAAAAGACCTTCAAAGAATCATTTTGTCGAATGACTACATTTCCATAAGCAATTACATTTTCTCCCTGCTTAAAAGCTGTATCACAATACATCAATACACTATCCTGTTTCAATTCTACCGCTCCCGATAATTTAGTAATTCGATTGCCTAAGGAATCTTCTTCATTTTCTAATAAATCAGAGTAAATGATTTTGATTTCTTTTTTGCCTGTTGTATCGTTTTCTGTAACAGTGACGATAGTTTGGCTGAAGGAGAGTGTGGGCAATAGAAAAAATAAACAGATTATGCCAGATGCATAATTGGGGCAAAGTTTACCTAAAATTAATTTTATTTTTTCCAAAATTCCCACCATTTCTTAACGTTAATTTTTTGACTATTCTTTATTGGTTATATTTTCAATTCCTTTTTTATCATTAACTCAAATTTATTCTAGTTAAACTATTTTTATAAACGCAAAGAACGCCCAATCTATTGGTTTGTCCAAAGTTAACAATAGGTTATTTTGAAGAATGCCTAAGTAACATAGCTCTCTGAGCTGTGTAGTTTTTTGAAAATTATGAATTGAAAATTGAAAATTGAAAATTCCCTAGCTTATCTTGGGCAAAAATAAAAATATGCCATACCCAATTCATAAAGTAGCCGTGATTCAAGCCGCTCCAGTCTTATTCAATGTTCAAGCGACCATCGAAAAAATGGAAAAACTGGTCAAAGAAGCAGCTAAGAATGGGGCAAAATTAGTTTTGTTTCCAGAAACATTCGTGTCTTGCTATCCAAGAGGGTTAAGCTTTGGAACAGTTGTCGGTAGTCGATCTAAAGATGGGAGAGCGACTTGGTTACGCTACTGGGAAAGTGCCATAGAAGTATTCAGTAAAGAATCAGAAGCCATTGGAAAAATAGCTAAAAAATATGGTGTTTACCTAGTAACAGGTGTGACTGAAAAAACTAGAAATGGAGGAACGTTATACTGCACAACGCTCTATTTTGACCCCCAAGGACAATTGGTTGGCAAGCATCGAAAAATAAAACCTACCGCAGCAGAACGGATTATTTGGGGCGAAGGAGACGGTACGGATTTAGATGTATACCATACAGAATTGGGAAAAATAGGAGGATTAACTTGTTGGGAAAATTACATGCCCAAAGCACGAATTCAATTATACGAACAAGGCATAGAAATCTACTTAGCCCCGACTGCTGATGGGAGAGAAGTCTGGACTTCCACCATGCAACACATCGCCCTAGAAGGTCGCTGTTTTGTTTTAGGAAGTAACCAATTTGTCATGAAAGACATGTATCCAAAAGATTTACCAGGAATACAAGATTTGGAGCAGCAACCTGATGTAATGTGCAAGGGTGGAAGTTTGATTGTCAATCCTTTAGGTGAAATTATAGCTGGGCCTTTATATGACAAAGAAGGCATTTTATATGCCGATTTAGATATGTCAGAAGTGATTACATCAAAATTAGATTTTGATGTGATTGGGCATTACAAGTTTAAGGATTGAAGAATAAGTGTGGTAGAAAATATCCGTGGTACAACCCATCTGTGGTAAAAAACTGATATGCTCTTTCATTCACCAAGCGGAGCTTGGTACTACAGAAAATATTCGCGGGGAAATAAAATCCGTGGGGCAACAACATTAGAGCTGTATTTATTCGTGGTAAACCCGCTTCTCCGCTAAAATCGTTGGTGCGTTCCAATCATGCGAAGACAAATACAAACAAGGCTGCTGTTGTACATATTGATGCATCGCTTTTACTGTTTGTTTAGCCGCTGTATTAGGCAAAAGCACATCCGCGATTTCCTGTTGTAAGGTTGATTCATTATAAGTTAAATCCCCCGCTAAAATAGTCGTATGATTATCACCTTTCACCAAAACAGATTGATGACCAATAGAATGCCCAGGCGTTGGGACAACCACTATCTTACCATCCGTAGTTATTTTTTTGGACTGCGAGAAATTACCTTCATCTGCATTATTATACCTAATTAATTCAGGTTGAAACCAACTCGGCCAATTTTTTTTAAAATAACCATTACCTGTCCCTTTTTTACTAGTAGCAAAGTCATATTCCGTCTTAGAAACATAGATTTTACAATGTTCAAAATGAGCTAAGCCACCAATATGGTCGCCGTGTAAATGGGTAAGGATAACCGTTTTAATATCTTTAGGAGCAAATCCAATTTTAGCTAATTGCTGCGGAATTTCTTCTGCTGGCTCAATTCGTGTTTCTACCGCTTTGTGATATAATCCACCATCTGGCAAATACCCTTTTTCATAAATTTGCGCTGTTTCCCCTGTATCCACTAATGTTAAACCATCTGGATGTTCGATTAACCAACAATAAGTGGGCATCCATTCGCCCCATTTATCGGTGAATATTAATTGGTACAAGCGAGACAATACATTGCTTGCACCGGTTAATTGGAATTGTTTGCAGCGAACGGTGCCTGTTTGTAGGGCGTGGATTTTCATTTTTTTATTTTGATATGAAGGTAAGATTTTTAATTATTTTTTCAAGGGGATTCAGCTGTATATATTCTAGAAAAAAGCAACTATTCGACATTAAGAAGCCTTTTGGTATATAATCCATTACAGAGCTTGGGCCTAAAAGGAAATTCGTTGGGAAAATAAAAATTCGTTGGGAAAAACAGATGGTCTTTTCATTTATTTTAGGAAAACTATGCTATACTCGTCAAAAAACTCTGTAGACTCTATGTTCTTTGTTCCTCCATGATAAAAACGGGTGACTGTAAGTAACAGCCACCCGTTAATGTTTTAGGTGTTTCGAATTCGCAAAGTACGAATTCAATATTTATAGTTAATTACCGTCGTCTAGGAATCAATGAGGTAGGAAAAACAACCACACTTTCATTTCCATCTTTACTAACCGAGGCAACACCAAATAAAAAATTATCAATCACAATATTTTTTAAAGTAGCTTCGGAAACATCACCGACATATCTAGCATATTGCCAAGTTGGTGAGGTGGTATCTCGCCAATATAATTTATACCCTGCAATATTAGTGTCTGTTATTTTATCCCACCGTAATTTAGTAGAGGGTTGTACCGCACCACCAATCATTACGTTTTTGGGTGTAGGAGGCGCCCAAGCCAGTCCTGCCATAGTAATCGCATTGACCCCTGTTAATTTAGCGGCATATTCAAAATTAACCCCTTCAATAACATCGCCGTATTTAATGCCATTTTCTGTTCTTATATCTTGGTGTTGGCGATTATAATTTTCGTGCGTTTCCATTATTCTAACGCCAGGAAACCCTTCATCATTAAATGGTCGATGATGTCCGCCTCTACCAAAACGATCTAAGCGATAAATCATAATCGCATCCAAATTAGTCATATAAGTGTCAGTCATTTTATCGACATAGCGAGCAATTTGACGAGAAGGGCCATCCACTTCACCACCATAAAAGCGATGCCAAATCCGCATTCTTTCGTCATCCGTTATGGGAGTCGGTTCTGAGAATACACGGAAAGTCGTATTATCAATGACGCCATCAATCCCATGAATATTACCAATCATGTCATTATTTAGGATACCGATAATATCCCAACCATCTTTTTTAGCTTGTTGTGCCATTCCTTTTCCGCCAAAAAGACCTTGTTCTTCTCCAGAAAGCGCAGCGTAAACGACACTATTAGGAAAAGAATACTTAGACAATACCCTTGCTGCTTCTAAAGTACCTGCAATTCCAGATGCATTATCATTCGCACCAGGAGAATCTCCTGTGGCATCCGTCGAATTAGAGATTCTAGAATCTATATCGCCAGACATAATCACATAGCGATTCGGATTTTGTGTACTTTTTTGGATAGCGACCACATTGACGACATAAGTATCTTCTGGAATTCGTCGATTGCCTTCTGCTGGAATCAAATGATATTGGTAAGATACTTCTAAACAACCACCACAAGCGGTTGATATTTTTTCAAACTCTTCATGAATCCATCTTCTAGCTGCACCAATACCTCTAGTAGTAGAAACGGTATCCGATAAAGTATTTCTAGTGCCAAACTCAACTAACCTACGAATGTCTTGTTCAATCCTTGCAGGAGAAGGGGCTTCTGCGATGTCATATAATCTAGCATCTGTTTCTGGTGGGATATTCAATTGATCTTGAGCAGTTAGATTCATCGAGAAAAATAGACAACTTAAAATGAGTAAATAAAATTTCATTAAGAAAGGTTTTATTATGATTATTGGCAGTTTATAAATTTTTAATCGCAAGAAGGCAACATCGCAACCAATCTACTTCAACTCTTTTTTTATATCCTTCACTACTCGGTCAAATCGAGGCAGAATGACAAAATCAATTCGCCGATTCTTGGCTTGTCCTTCAGGAGTTTGATTGGAGGCCTTTGGGGCGAATTCACCTTTACCTGCTGCTAAGACTCTACTTGGAGGTAATTCGTATTCTTTGGTCAATACCTTGACTAT
The DNA here is from genome assembly GCA_017857395.1 of Bacteroidota bacterium. Lineage (GTDB taxonomy): Bacteria > Bacteroidota > Bacteroidia > Chitinophagales > Saprospiraceae > JAFMDF01. The sequence continues at coordinate 17,774 of JAFMDF010000121.1, forward strand.
ATTCGCTGCACGGATGACACTATAATCCCAATTATCTTTATAATTTTTGGCTTTTTTATTATCCGTATTACCAATAACGGTAAGTTTTAAAGTTGGGTCTTTCTCAATTAGTTGAGCAATTTTTTCTAAATTTTGGATTCCTGCTGTCCGAACCCTTGCACTTCCAGGGCGAAATAATAAGGTTTCATCAAGCGTGATACGAATTTCATCATTCACATAATCAACCGACTGTTTATCGCCAAACAATTGCTCCAATTCATAGCTGAGATTACCTAGTACTATTTGCTGATTTTTTTCAAATTGAGTGATTTTTGCTTGGATAGCGGCTATTTTGGCATCTCTTGCTTTAATCGTATCTTCCTTTGCTCTGACGGTAGAACTTAAACTTTGAGAAGTATTACTTTTATCTTTTCGGGCACCTTCTAATTGAGCCTGCACTTCGTCAATTCTATCCAATAATTTATCTTGGGTTGCTACTAAAGCAGTATTAGCTCCTACTTTATTGGCAAGGTTTAAGTTGAGGGTATCTATTTGTTGATTTTGATTTAGAATTTGTCGGTCGAGAATGGCTATTCTATTTTCAAATCCTTGTTTTGTTACTTCATGTTGCGCTAAGACGACCTCGTAATTTTTTTTTGAAATACAAGAAGTACTAATCAAGGCCAATAAAAAAAGTCCAATAAAGGTTTGTAATTTCATAATGATAGGGTTTGTGTAGAATTATCTAAGCAGGATTGTGTAAAAGTTTTCGATTTGCTAAATTTTAGGCAAGAATGCTTGAGCTATGGTTTCAAACGGCTACCCGTCTATAGCCATAAATGAGTTGTAGTTTCGATAGATTGGTATTTGTGTCTGACAACGGCTGTTTAATTCTCCAAAATGGAGTTGTAGCAGTTTCACTTACAAGGCGGCAATTTCCCATTGCCGCCTTGTTTTAGCCTAAAATTGGGCGGCAATGGGAAATTGCCGCCCAATAAGACCTAGAATGAAACAGCCGTTGTGTCTGACTTGGCACTCGACACTTACAACCATAAATTTTTAGCCGATTATAAACAAAAATGTCTCAGAGACAAACGAGTCTCTGAGACATTTTAAGCCTAAAAAATTGCTTAACGCATAAGGAAACTAGCAGAACCTAATAATCCTAAATCTGTATAAATTGAAGAACGATAATAACCTGGCTTCAATTTAGCCTCTAAGTCATGATTGAAAGACAATCTTTGACTCTCTTGGATTTCTACATTTTGCTCGCTTACTGCAATAATATCTTGATCGGTACCATTTACACTAATCTTGGCTTTGATTGGGCTAGATTTAGTAATTGGAACACCAGTATCATCCGTAATAACCATGTATATTTTTCTTACACCTTGGTATTTTTCTGGTACATTCACTAAATCAAAGCTTACATTTACTTTCTTAGCAAACCCTTTTCTTCTAGTTGGCTTACCATCTTTTCTCAAAACATCTGTAGTAAATCCATTTGCTTTGAAGTTAGATAAAGTCAAATCAGCAATATCTTTTTCCATGGTCGAATTTAACCGAGCCAATGCTTCTTTTTCACCTTTAGTAGTTGCCAAGTCAGAAGCCAATTTAGCGTTTTCTTCTTTTAACTGAGCATTTTCAGATTGAAGATTATTGATGTCTGCTTCCAATTTAGTACGCTCATTAATCAATCCTTCAATTTGCGCTCTTAAAGAAGCCATTTCACCATCTTTTGCGCTAGACGCTTGGGTCAAACGGTAGATAGCTGATTTTCTTCGCTTAATCTCTTTTTGAGCATCGGTAACAGAGCCTTGTAAAGCCTCATTTTCAGCAGCTAAAGAAGAATACTTTGTTTGTAAAGCATTTAAATCTCCTTCCAATTTTGCTTTTAAGCCCTGAACATCTGTTAATTCAGTTCCTAAAGCAGTATTTTTTGCTGATAAATCTGCCATTTGGGCCTGTACCTTATTATTGTGGTCCCATCCACAGTAACCCATCACAAGCATAGCTATTGCTAGCAGTATCATCAAAATGGTGTTGGTTTTCATAAATCTTTAAGTTTAAGTTCTTATAATTTTTTTTCGACCTTTTTCCAAATAGCTGGAAATCAACAGCAATTATAAGTTTTTCTTATTATATCTCACTATTTTAAGGCAACTTCTTTACGAAAAGTGCTGTTTTTTTGCATTTTCATAAGGGATTTCGCCTTATTTTATAACTTTATTAAGATTTTAGCGTAGATAGCGTTTTAAATAAATACCCATCTTTAGAGATTAAACAACCACTTTCCATCATCTGAAAAAGCTCTTTTTCTCGATCTCCATTATAAACCTTTTCTGCTGTATAAATTTGTAAATCTTGATTAGTTTGTTTTAATTTTTCCATGATTCTCTGAGAACTCAAATCTTGGGTGAAATCAACACCCGAATTTGGCGCAACGGCTATACCCATCAAAACCATTTTTTCCGCTTGACAATGGAATGTTTTAATATCGTGCCGTGTTTTGAATTCTAAATATTCTAATTTTTTTAAAGTTTTATCATAGACAATATCACTATAGATTTCAATTAATTCTTCCACTTTTAGTGGGTCATTTTCTTTTAATTTTACCCAATCATCTGCCGTGACATGGGTGGTTGCTAAAAACTTCACAAAATCTTTTTCTAGTTCTTGTAATTCAGCATTACTTAATCTTCTGTACTTCATTAGTAATTTTCAATTTTCAATTTATAATTTTCAAACCCACATGTAATTTGCGACCACTATAATTTCTTACAAGCTTCCGTTAACCAGACCAATGCTTCCCCTTCAACCAAAGGAGACAAACCTGCCAATACTTTTTGGTGATAATTATTGAGCCAATCAATTTCTTGTAAGCTTAATAAATCTTTGTTTATTAGTTTTTTATCAATAGGAAAAAGCGTCAAATCTTCAAATCTATAGAAGGTGTCAAATTCATTTTCTTCATCTGCAACACATAAAATTAGATTTTCTATTCTAATCCCATATTCGCCTGTTTTATAAAACCCTGGTTCATTCGATGTAACCATCCCTGGCTCAAAAGCGGTATTCCCACGAGCAATACTAGTAGCAAAACCTTGAGGTGGTTCGTGGACATTCAAGAAAAAACCGACGCCATGACCAGTACCATGCCCATAATTTAGCCGATATTGCCACAGTGGTTGACGAGCAAAAGCATCTAACTGTATGCCTTTGGTTCCTTTAGGAAAAACCATACTCGAAATAGCAATATGTCCTTTTAAAACCAAAGTATAATTTCTTTTTTGTTCTTCCGTAACAGCGCCAAGGGCAAAAGTTCTAGTAATATCTGTCGTCCCATCTTCGTACTGTCCACCGGAATCTAGTAAGAGCATGCCTTCTTTCTTGATTCGTGCCGAAGTATCTGGCATTGGTCGATAGTGCACAATCGCTCCATTGCCTTGATAGCCAACAATGGCAGCAAAACTTTCTCCATGATACAAGCCTTGCGCTTTTCTAAAATTAGCTAATTGCTGGGCTAACTCAAATTCAGAAACCGTTCGACTATCTAAAGTTTTATTGAGCCATAAATACATTTTCAATAAAGCCACCCCATCTTTAGCCATTGCTTGGCGAATATGTCCAATTTCTGTACTATTCTTAATGGCTTTTAAGCGAGTAGAAATAGTTACCCCTCTCTTGATTTGACCAGAGGTTAATAAATCAGCCAAACAAGCACTGATGGTAGCAGGATTGATTAAAATCTTCTTGGACTTAGGTAGATTCAATAAAAATTTACCAATGTAATTATAGGAATGAACCGTAATATTTTCCCGCTGAAATTTAGCGCCTAACTTAGCAGGTACTTTTGCAGGATTAATAAACAACCAAGCGTCTTCTAAACCTATCACTGCATAGGCGATTGCCAATGGATTAAACTCAATATCATCACAACGAATATTGAAAATCCAAGCAACATCATCTAAGGTGGTGACTAAATGATAAGCGACTTGCTGTGCTTCCATTTCTTTGCGGATAGTCGCTAATTTTGTAGTCCTATTTTGACCTGTAAATTTTACTTTATGTTCAAATATTGGATTGGTAGGCAATGCTGGACGGTCGATCCAAACTTCTTTGATTAAATCATATTCCGTATTAACCGTAATATTTTTAGGACTAACCACCTTGCGCATTTTTTGTACTTGACCGATTGAAAATAATTTTCCATCAATACCAATTGTACTGCCTTCTGGTAAATTATCCCTCATCCAAGCATTATGCTCAGGTGCATGCGGTACTCCTTGTTTGTGCAAAACGACGGGACTACCTGCCAATTCCGTGTCTGCTTGTATAAAATACCTAGAATCAGTCCATAAGCCTGCATGGTCTTGAGTAATAACCACCAAACCAGCAGAACCTGTAAAGCCAGAAATCCATTCTCTAGATTGCCAGTGCACATTTACATATTCGCTTTGATGTGCATCACTACTAGGAATAACATAAGCATCGAGCTTGTTTTCTTTCATTTTGGCTCTTAGCGCTTTAATTTTTTGGTTGATCATATTTCTAGAGGATGACATGATTTAATAAGATTAATAGGATACTATTGGTGAAAATATTCGTTGGTAGCTATCCTTTGGAATGGATTTCATCAAGCGGACTTGGTACTACAGAAAATATCTGCTGCCAGAAATTCGTCGCTATTACTTACCAAGCGGAGCTTGGCAATACAGAAAATATCCGTTGCCAAAAACACCAACAGTCATATAATCCGCAAAGATATTTGATTAGAAACAATTGAAACTACAAAATTTCACTACATTTGCCTAACAAATATAATATAACTTATAAACAATGAAGTTGTCGGGACTTAGAATTGACGCTAAATTCCAATAATTACACTACTATATTTTAATGAAGATTTTTCCATTTCAAGCATGGTATCCTGATTTTGATTTAATTGCTTCCGCAGATTCTTTTTTTGGTTCTGTGAGAGAAGAATATGTGACTTACAAAAAAGCAGGTTTTTTTAATCAATCGGAGCAACCAGCCTTGTTTTTCTATCAAATAAAATCGGCAACTCGTACTTATACAGGGTTGATGTGTTGTACAGACATTAGCGAATTTGAAAAAGGGAATATCTTGAAGCATGAAGAGACCTTGGCGGCGAAGGAACAAAAAATGATTCAGTTATTGGTGCAGCGGAAAGCTTTAGTTAAACCTGTTTTATTGGTTTACGAAAAAGTAAAAAAGATTAATAAGTTGATTCTCAATTATATTCAAAATAACCCACCGCTTTACTCGACTTATTTTGACCAAGATAAACAGGAGCATATTTTATGGAAAATAACAGATAAAACCATTGTAGAAAAAGTACAAAAGCTATTTGATAAAAAAGTAAAATCAACTTATATTGCTGACGGACATCATCGAACAACTACCATGGTTTTGTTGAATGAACGCTTGAAAGACCGACAAGATATAGGAAATTATAATCAATTAATGGTCGTTCTTTTTGGTTCTGACCAATTAGATTTATTAGAATATAATAGGGTAGTGGAAGGCTTAAATGAAACAAGTCCAACAATTTTTATGGCTAAATTAGCCAATTTCTTCGAGATAGAAATATTGGATACGCCCGAAAAACCGCATCAAAAACATCAAATTACTTTATTAATCAATCGGGAATGGTATCGACTAACTTGGAAAAAGAAAGTCCTAAAAGAATATAAAGAAAAAGAGGCTATATTAGATGTTCATTTACTCAATGAAAAAGTATTAAAAGGTATTTTGAATATTAATGATGTTCGCTTTGACAAACGGATTGATTATGTGGCAGGCACTAAAGGATTGAGAGGTTTAGAAAAAGCGACCATTTCTAATAAAAATAAAATAGGATTCTATTTATATCCTGTAAAAATTGATGAATTAATGACCTTAGCGGATAGATATCAATTATTGCCCCCTAAATCTACTTATTTCGAACCTCGAATTAAGAATGGGTTAGTGGTGAAGAGTTTGGAGTAAGGTTATTTTACAAAATTCGCTTTTTGAAATAAAGCTTCCGATTAGACAAATCCACACAACAAAGATGCCCTAATCCCTCATACTCAAAACAACAACCTGCATCAATATCCAATACTTGCAAATAATCCATTTTGTCAAACATTTCTTCAATACTCGTCTTCTTAAAAGGCGTATGTCCATGCACGATAATTCGATTGCCTAACCAACTGAAATTGACATTGGGATACCAATCTCTAATCCAGAGCATAGAATGTTCGGCTTCAAATGGATTGGGTACATCAAAATTTAAACCTGCATGTACGAAGATATAATCTTGGAACTCCACATAATGAGGCAAATTTTCCATCCAATCAATATATTTTTTCGGAACTGCTTGCATATCTGCTGCTCCAAAACTATCTAGGGTTTGGCTACCACCGTGAATCAACCACATTTTCGCTTTATTCCAGTCTTTTAAGCCATTGAGCAACATTTGTTCATGATTTCCTTTGATGCACGTAATAGTAAATCCTTGGACTTGTAAATACCAAACATGGTCAATAACGCCCTTGCTATCTGGTCCTCGGTCGATAAAGTCACCGATTAGAAATAATTGGTCTGCTTTAGTATAATTAATTTGTTGGAGGATGGCTTTGAAAGTGTTTAAACAGCCATGAATATCTGAAATTGCGAGTATCCTCAAATGGTAAGTTTTAGTGAATGAAAGGTGCAGTTATAACAAAATAATAGAGGGTTTAGTTCCTGTAGTGCACTAAAATCCATCTAGTTTTTATGGGACAGATTTATGATTTTGCTGTCCTATCAAAAATCAGGTGAACTTTATCCCTCATACTGAACAGCCTAGCTTAAAGGTCCCAAGTGGCGGACTTACTTATTTTATCGTTACTTAGATTATAAAATCCGTTCCTATCCGTTAAACCGTACTAATTACCCATAAGTTTGAAAGTAGTGAAATTAAGGGCTTTAGCCCTGCCCCCGTCTGTAGCAATGCTGAATATCGAATAAAATCCCCTAAGGAGCATCGCTCCGACACCGTATTTCAGCTATGGGCTTTAGCCTAGCGTGTTCAAAACGAATAAAAAAAGACTTTCTATTTTTGTAGTTACA
>JAFMDF010000490.1 GCA_017857395.1 Bacteroidota bacterium
AAGAAATTGAAGAATATTAACTGCCGCTAACTTCTTGCGCAAACCACTAGCCAATAAAAGTGGTTTAATACTCATACCATCCACTGGTTTGTCGGTGTACATGGGAATACTAGCTAAATCTGTTAATGTTGGTAGAAAGTCTATTCCAGCGGCTATGGTTTCAATTTTTGTACCTGCTGGAATCGTATTTTTCCATTGGATAAAAGTTGGCGAACGAACGCCGCCTTCATCCGTTGATCCTTTTCGACCTTTCATCTTGCCATTCCATCTTGCACCATTGGGTCCATTATCCGATAAGTACACAATAATGGTGTTCTCTTCTATTCCGAGGTCTTGCAATTTCTTTACTAATCGACCAACATTCCAATCTATATTCTCACAAAAAGCCAATGCCGCTTTGGTGTGTTCAATTTCTTCCTTCCCCCGACCATCACCTAAATTCGTCAATTCTATATCCTTAAACTTATTCCACCATTTATCTGGCATTTGCATCGGACTATGCGGCGTATTATAGGGCAAATAAGCAAAAAAGGGTTGGTCTTTATTTTTTTCTATAAATGCCATCGCTTTATTGGTCAAATCGTCTGGTAGAAAACCTTCTCCTTGCACCAATTCTCCATTATGCTCTAACATTGGGTCAATATAATTCCCCCAATGCCCCGAACAGAAACCGTAATATTCCTCAAATCCTCTGCCATTTGGATGGTAAGGATATTGCATCCCACTATGCCATTTGCCAAAAGCGCCTGTTTTATAGCCTGCATTTTTAAATACTTCTGCTATGGTCGTTTCATCCAAATCTATCCGTTCCCCTCCTTGTGAAGTTGAATAAACGCCTGATCTTACAGCATATCGTCCAGTTAATATTTCTGCCCTTGTAGGCGAGCAAACAGGACTTACATAAAATCGGTCTAAAATAGCTCCATTTTTAGCTAATTGGTCAATATTAGGAGTTTGTAAATTTGGATTACCACTAATACTCAAATCTCCCCAGCCTTGGTCATCAGTAAGAATGAATAAAATATTGGGTGGTGGTAAATCTTGTTCCTTATTAGCTACTTCACTTGGATGACAAGCAAGTAGTAAACTTATAAAAAAACAAATGACCGTTATTTTGATAAATTCCATTTTGCCTAATTAATTCGAGTTGCTGGTTCAAAAAGAAGTAGCATTTGAGTATAAAATAATCCAAGTTCAACTAATGCTTTCTAATTTAAGTAGAACCATATACAACCCACAATGGGAAATTCGCAACCTAAAATTAGGTTAACTAAAAAAACATAATACAAAATCACTAGTTAATTTTAAAAAATTAACCAAAAAAAGGTAAAAAATAGCTCTAAAACAAATTATAAAAAATTATATTTGCATTAAATCAACACTCCTTGCAACTATTTCCTTTCGAACTTCATCTTTAATAAAAAGCCGATTATCCTCATTTTTAGGGTGGTTGTCGAATAAATGCCCTCTTTAAGATACTTTTAACGTATCTTTAAATTATAATAAATCACCCAACTGCCTCTAAATGTCTGTCTTTATGAAAAATATAAGAACCAAACTGATTGCTTTTACTTTTCTTGCCATCGCAAGTATCTCGGCTTATTCTTATTTAAGCTTAGTTTCATCCACACAAACGGATAATAAGCCCTTATATAGTGTGGGTCAAGATACTCCCGAGGAACAGGAATTGTACTTGCCTGACGTGGAGGCTGTTAATAAATTATTAGAGGCTGGAAAGAAATTGAAGGCTTTTGGCAAATAAAAAATTAGTTAATAAATATATAAAAGGGATAAGTAATCAATTGATACTTATCCCTTTTTTTGATATTAGGTTTTGGGTATAGATAGGAAATCAAGTTATATCAGACTTGTTACATAATACTCGCAACCTCACACCTTCACTATTTCTGCAACTTATTATAAAATATTTTCTCTGTCACCGCTGCCCAACCTTTAGCTCGATTTCGAAAATTATTATAAGATGCATAAACCTTCTTAGCAAAAGGGTCACTAGCAGTAATCTCCGCTAAAATTTCATCAGTGTACAACCTTAATTGGTCCAACACTTCATCTGGAAAATAACGGATATCAATATTATTTTCTTTCTTTAATTTATCTAAATAGAGACTATTTTGGGCTTCAATTTCCGAAAGCATCCAAGTATTATAGCGTAAGGCAGCCGTTTCAATAATTACTTGTAAATCTTTTGGTAAGGTATCAAATTTAGGTTTGTTGACAAATAACTCTAAAGTAGTCCCCGCCTCATGCCAGCCTGGTGCATAATAATATTTAGCAATGTCTTGGAAACCCATTTTGTAATCATGGAATGGCCCAATCCACTCTGTTGCATCAATGACCCCTCTTTCTAAATTGGTATACAACTCACTTCCTGGAGCTAAAACAGGAGAACCGCCTGCTTTTGCTAAAACCTTTCCACCAAATCCAGGAATTCGCATTTTTAGGCCCTTCAAATCTGCTAGTGAATTAATTTCTTTATTAAACCAACCGCCCATTTGTACGCCCGTATTTCCACAAGGGAAGGGTACTAAGTTAAATTTAGCATATAATTCTCGCCACAACTCCAATCCGCTTCCACTTAATAACCAAGCATTCATCTGCTGTGCATTCATTCCAAAAGGAACACTCGCAAAAAACTGAGCTGCTGGTGCTTTTCCAGCCCAATAATAAGCTCCGCCATGCCCCATCTCTGCTGTTCCACTACTCACCGCATCAAAAGATTCTAAAGGTGGGACTAATTCTCCTCCTCCATAGATCTTAATCTTCATTCGACCACTAGACATTTCTTCTATCCACTTCGCCATTTCTTCCAATCCTTCTCCTATAATCGGATAATTTGGCGGCCAAGTGGTCACCATTTTCCAACGATATTTTTTACCTACATTGATGGCAGGTGCGCCACCTGCGTTTGTTTGTGCCGCTTCATTACCACAAGCAGTTGCTACCGTAGATAAAGCAACAGCCCCTAAGACGGTCTTTTTTAAGAAGTTTTTTCGATTTATTTTTTTCATAATGATATCAATTTAGCTCTAGATGATTTTATTTGATTCTTCTATTTTAGAAGACACTTGCCTAAAAAATTCAATCCTTATTAATGAACCTACCCTAATCTCTTTTTCCAATAACGCAACAAACCAAAGACGCTCATCTGGGTTGGATTAGAACCTTCGTAAGTTGCCAAATCCTCTTCTTGCACGCCAAAATTCAATAATTGCTGCTTGGTGTAAGCGGCAAATAATGGAACAATCTCGGTAGGAGGTGTACCTTTTTGATAATGCGGTAATATCCAATTCGCCCAATCCCAAAGAATTAATTTTAAACCAGTAAAGTGGTTAACTATATCTGTTACTTTTCCAAAGTGGGCTATGTATACTTCTTTTAAATTTAAACTTTCCAATAAGCTGATTGATTCCATCCAATGCTCTAAATTAATATCGGGTGGTGGGCATGGAGGTACAATCATTCCTGTATTTCCAATTTTTGCACCTGCTACATCTCCTGCAATTAATTTATCTCCAATCTGGTAAGAAACATGGTGTACCGCATGGCCAGGCGTATTCCAACTAATAATTTCTACGCCTCCAACCGTAAATTTCTCTCCATGATTAACAGTCACGACTTGCGCTTCTGGAATAGGCTTTAAAGTTCCCCATAAAACATCCATTTGGTCCTTATAAATCATCTTCGCAGAAGCCAATAATCTCGAAGGGTCTACCATGTGTTTTTTCCCAAAAGGGTGCATGTAGATAGTCGCTCCTTTTTCTGCAAATGCCCAAGCTGCACCCGCATGATCTAAGTGTATATGCGTTAAAAAAACATGCTTAATATCTTCTATTTTATAACCATATTTAGCTAGACCTGCTTCTAAAATAGGTAGTGTCGAATGAGGGCCTGTTTCCAAAAGAATAGGTCCTATGGCTGTTTCTACAAGATGGGTCGCAATTACTAAAGGGGTATTCTCTAAGGATAATCTGATAATCTTAATCATAGATAAGCATTACTTTTTTTAAGAAGCCAAAATTAAGTAAATTGAAAGAGAAAATAGCACTTTATGCTATTTTGAGTGAATAACTTTGTAACATTAAAATATAATTTTGGCTATATCCTCCTCCTTTGAAAATGAAGCACCGTACTTATGCTTCAGAAAATGGTTGCTGTCCTAAAAAATACAAGCTGCAATCTTAATGATTTTAAAGATACAACCATGTCACAAATTTAAATATAAATTATTTTTAACTTTATTGTCTTTTTATAAATATTTTTGTGACAGTTCATATTTTTTTATTTAAAATAACATAGACGTTTTTAATCCTAACTACCTGTTTAACAACTCTTAAAATATTCATTTTTTAACTAAATTATACTAGACTCTGTTTTTCTGTGACACAATACGCTTTGTTATTTGTAAAATTATCCATAAATTTAACTTCAAGTTGAAATAAACATGTGTGAGAATACCTGACTAATGCCCCCCTATCGGAAATTCCCCCCAGTAATTTTCCTTCCTTGTCGGGTTTTTTTATCCATTTTCAGAAAGTATTTGCTTTCATCCCCCTGTAATATAAAATCTTGAAATAGTTACTTTATTTCAACGAAATTATGTCACATTTTTCAATTAGCTATTTACGAACACTTTCAAATTGGGGGATTATATGAAGCAATCAAAGCTTATTTTAATGATTGAAGACAATAAGAGTTTTCGATTATTAATGAATCACTTCCTTAGCAAACGTTATCAAATCGTTACTAAAAACAATGCAGTAGATGCTACGCATTGGCTAGAGAAGGGGCATTATCCTGATTTAATACTATTAGATTTAGGTTTGCCAGAGATGACTGGTAAAGATTTCTTAGTTGGTCTAAAGTCTAGTGGTTTTTATGCTGATATTCCAGTTATTATAATTTCTGGTAACAACAAGGAAACATTTACTAGCGATGCTATGGAAGATATTCAACACTACTTTGAGAAACCTTTTGACCCAAGAAAATTACAAGAAAAAATTGACACGATATTCACTAGTACCTCCTTACAAATGACTACTTAACCAAGAAGTTTTATTTGTATACAGACAATGTAATTGATTGGTAATCAACCTTTGATACTATTACATTATTACCTTTTGTATATTTGCTTTTAATCCCATGTGATATTATCTATTTTTTGCGATGCATATATTTAAGTCCTTCTGAGAAGGCATAAATAAAGACTAAAATAAGTGGTACTATAGGCGTTACGGCTACCCACGTAAAGTTGGACTAAATTAGCGAAAAGAGTTAACTTAGGGGCAA
>JAFMDF010000122.1 GCA_017857395.1 Bacteroidota bacterium
TATTTTCACCTGAGTGGAAAATAGCTAATGAAATAGCGGAGTTCGAGAAATTAGTAATAACCTCTTGGGCAAAGATACCTGATACCAACCAAAAAACAGTAGGTGCAATGCCTTTCATAGATTGGTTTAAAGTTTGGTGGGGTAATAAAGATTTAATTTGGAAGCCGCTATTATTAGCAAATTTGCTCGTCATTTTCTCCATTCCCATTTACTTAATCAAAAAGAAAAAGCAGTTAGCTTTATTGCAACTCATAATTCTAATAAATTTATTATTTTGGTTTTATAATGCGCCAGACCCAAGATTTGCCTTCGGCTTTATTTTTTTAGGGGCTAGTCTTTCTCTTTGTAGTTTCTTATTAGTGTTTAATTTGTGGAAATTCTTGAATAAGACCTTAATAATCAGTCTATTTGGTTTATCCGTATTTGCTTCTTTATTCTTTCATAGAACATTTATACAAGATTTTTTCACCACACCTATGACTTGGATAATTCCTAAGGGATTGCCGCCAGCAAAACTAATAGAAAAACATACCAATTTTACGTACAGCATGCCTGTACGACCAAGCACTTGTCACAATACTCCGCTTCCTTGTGCCACTCGTCCTTTGGGTTATGTCGTTTTACGAGATAGTACCGATATGCAAAAAGGGTTTAAATTGATAAAAGGGAAGAAAAGAAAATAGCCCACTTAAAAAGATTATCATTGTAGCATGATACAGCCGTTTCCAATTTTATACGAAGATGATGCCCTAATTGCAATTAACAAACCAACGGGAATCTTAGTACATCGTACTAGAATAAGTGAAGATACACAGTTTGTTTTGCAATTATTAAGAGACCAGATTAATCAACGTATTTATCCAATTCATAGATTGGATAGAGCGACTTCGGGGGTTTTGATTTTTGGTAAAAATAAAAAAGGAGCGAGTCAATTATCTGAACAATTTAGAGCTAAAAAAGTGGAGAAACAATACCTTGGAATTATTAGAGGATATGTTGAAACCGAAGCAACGATTGACTATCCTTTAGCCAGAGAAATAGGCTTGCCTAAAAAAGAAGCCATCAGTCATTATCGGCGTGTTGCTCAAACAGAAATTCAAGTGCCTATTGGTCGTTATGAAACGGCTAGGTATTCTTTAGTGGAAGTACGAATAGAAACAGGTAGGCGACATCAAATCAGGCGACATTTTTCTCACCTCAGACATCCAATTATTGGCGATAAAAAGCATGGAGACGTCAAACATAATAAACATTGGGCGAATGAATTTGGTATAGCTAGAATGCTTTTACATGCCCAGCATATGCAATTTAATCACCCTGAAACAGGGAAGAATATTTTAATTTATGCGCCGATAAATTCGGCTTTTCAACAAGCTTTGGATTTACTGAATTTTCAATTTTCAATTTAAAATTTTCAATTTTCAAATGGGTTAGTGCTTTTATGAAAATTGCGAATTGAAAATTGAAAATTGAAAATTTCGTCCATCCTAATTCAACACCTCTTCCTTAAATTCAGGCGTAATTCCCATATTCTCCCAAACAAAAGCATACATATCGGCCGCCAATTCCATTCGTTGCTTAGTCGAAACACTACCATGTCCAGCATTGGTTTGAATACGAATCATTACAGGATTATCTCCTGCATGACTTTCTTGTAATTGTGCTGCAAATTTAAAAGAGTGCGAAGGCACTACTCTGTCATCGTGATCAGCAGTCGTGACCATCGTAGCGGGATAAGACACACCAGCTTTTAAAGCATGAACAGGAGAGTAAGCTCTCAAATATTCAAACATTTCTGGCGAATCTTCTGCTGTCCCATAATCTGCAGCCCATCCAGCACCAGCCGTAAATGTATGGTAACGCAACATATCCATTACACCCACCGCAGGTAAAGCCACTTTTGCCAAATCAGGCCGTTGTGCCATCGTCGCACCGACTAATAAACCACCGTTTGACCCACCAGCAATGGCTAAATAATCGCTAGAAGTATACTTATTGTCAATCAAATATTCACCTGCTGCAATGAAATCATCAAAGACATTTTGCTTGTTCATCTTTGTACCTGCCAAATGCCATTTTTCGCCATATTCGCCACCACCTCTTAAATTGGGTTGTGCATAAATACCGCCTTGTTCTAACCAAGCAATACGAGTTGCACTAAATCTTGGGGTCAGGCTAATATTAAACCCTCCATAGGCATACATATACGTTGGATTTTTACCATCCATTTTGATGCCTTTTTTATGGGTAATAAACATTGGTACTTTTGTGCCATCCTTACTTGTATAGAAAATCTGCTTGGTTTCATAATCTTCTGGATTAAATTTCGCATTCGATTTCTTATATAAAGTCGATGCGCCACTAGCAATATCATACTTAAAAATAGTACTCGGATAAGTAAAAGAAGTGAAAGAATAATATAAATCTTTAGCCTCGTCTTTTGCACCAAATCCACCAGCAGAACCAATGCCAGGAAGTGACACTTCTCGTTCTAATTTTCCACTTCTATCAAATTGTTTAATAGCGGTTTTTGCGTCTACTAGATAATTAGCAAAGAATTTACCGCCGCCAGTATTAACTCGCAAAACATTTTCTGATTCTGGAATCACATCTTTCCAGTTTTCTTGTGTAGGCTTATTAAAATCGACACTTACTAAACGATAATTAGGCGCACCAATATTGGTATATAAATAAAATTTTGACCCTACATTGTCGGTATAATTAGCGGTGGCTAAATAATCTTCTTGGAATAAAACAAAGTCGCTGTTTGGCTTCGATAAATCCTTAATATACAGTCGATTACCAGAGGTATTTTGTGCAGCAGACACCACTAAATATTTTTGGTCATTGGTCATAAATCCGCCAATATACCGATTGGGTTGTTTTGCTCCACCAAAAACTAATTGGTCGCTACTTTGTGGCGTACCTAGTTTGTGGTAGTATAATTTATGATGCTGCGTTTTGCCAGACAAAGCACTTCCTGCTTTAGGTTTATCATAACTACTATAATAAAAACCTTCATTACCTTTCCAAGAAATGCCGCTAAATTTGATGTCCACTAAGGTATCTTCCAATACTTTCTTAGAAGCAACATCCATTATAATTGCCTTCCGCCAATCAGACCCCCCTTCCGTAATCATGTGCGCCGATAAAGTACCATCTTTAGTGAAAATAATACCTCGCAAAGCTGTTGTACCATCCGCAGAAAATTCATTGGGATTTAGAAAAACTTCTGGTGTGCCATCTACTTCGTCAATCTTAGTTCGGTAAACAATGCTGTGGTCTTGTAAGCCATCATTTTTATAAAAATATTCATAAGCACCTTCTTTAAAAGGTGCAGAAATCTTTTCATAATCGTTTAATTTTTCAATCCGACTTTGTAAGTCTGCCTTAAAAGGAATGTTTTTTAAATACCCAAAAGTAACGTCATTTTGGGCTTTGACCCATTCGCCCGTTTCTTCCGAACGGTCGTCTTCCAACCATCTGTAAGGGTCGGGAACTTCTACTCCATGATACGTATCTACATGGTCCACTTTTTGAGTCGTAGGATATTGAATCGGTTGTTTAGGCGTAGTTGCTTTTTCTGATTGACAGGCGATTGCCAAGATGCCAACCATCGCTAAAAAAAAAGTAATTTTTTTCATGACTTCGTTTTAAATGAATTAGTGAGCTGCTAAATTACAAAAAGGTGGGATATATAGAACTTAATTTGAGTAAATAAGATTAATGAGGATATGAGGTAATGAGGACGCGAGGCTAATAAATTATAGGAGAAGCTATTAGTTTAGACTCATAAATCT
This sequence comes from Bacteroidota bacterium, assembly GCA_017857395.1. GTDB lineage: Bacteria > Bacteroidota > Bacteroidia > Chitinophagales > Saprospiraceae > JAFMDF01. The sequence goes on from JAFMDF010000122.1 coordinate 3,801, forward strand.
CATTAACTCATCTCCCAATATTCTTAGTTTTTAGAAAAATAAATAGCATCATAATCCGCCGCCGATAAAGTCTGCGTATTATCCGAATCGGTCATAATCACAATAGCATAAATAACTTTGGATTCGACAGTTGACAAGCTATAAAATTGTTTATAATCGGCTAAAACATTCACTCTTTCTGTTTGCCATTCTCCTTTATATACTGCGCCACTTTGCACGATTTTGACATCACATTGAGCAGGCCAAAAGGCAAAAGGGCTTTCTGTTAGACTATTCTTTTCCAAGGTAGTAGACCAAGAATACTTGATAGTTTTTGGAAAAAAGCGACTCGTATTTAAAATGACCGCAACGGAAGCCGCTACATCACAATATTTTTTGACACTTTCATCTCCATTTTCTGGTAAATGATTGGCACGCCATGTCCAATTTAAATATGGATATTTCACTAAATCGACTTCAATTTTTTTGACGATTAAATTATCAGAATTGATGGATTTTGCGGAGAGGAATGGGTTGTTGTTTTCGGTTTTTATTTGGTAGGTTTTATTGAAGTTATTGTGTCTGCCTTTCCACGTTTGTGCTAGGTTGGTGTTGAAATTGTCTACGATATAATTTTCATTTTGTAGGGGTTGACTAGCGGTGATTTGGCTTAGTAGAATAGTTAATAGGAAAGAAATGAGCATTGCTGTTTTTTGCAGCAAATATAGGTGATTGTTTTCGTAAAGCATTTTAATTATTGGGTTTTGCTTTTAATTGGTCAGTTCTACTAAAACAAAAATGTCAATTATTTTCCTAGAATTACCTCAAATTCCCTATCTTCCCCCACAATACGAAAACCATCCTGAGTCAATTAGGAATAATAATAATTAAAATGAATACTCGATTCTCAATTCTTGTATTTTGTTTAGGTCTATTCGCCTGTCAATCAGCTGAAAAAGAAGAGGTAATTGTAACGGAAGTTTCAGCGAAAACCTTCACGATAAAGAAGGAAGAGGACCAACTGCAAATTCTCCAAGTTGGTAATGATAAAGTAGTGCTAACCCAAAATGCGCAAGAAAATCATCGCCCTTATTTACACCCTATTATCGCACCTAATTCAGCTGCTGAATTAACCGAATACAGCCCTGGACATCACAAACATCAAACGGGTTTGTATTGGGGATTTACCCGAGTCAATGGTTCAGGGGCAGATGAAGCAACCTTGAAAAAATGGTTTTATAATCGAGATAAACCTGCCGATACTCAAGCGCAAATTGGCCGAGATTTTTTCCATCATCCAGCAGATGGATATTGGCAAAGAGTAGGAACGAATGTTTTGATTGAGGAAGGAGAAAAGGTGAAATGGCAAACGGTATATAATATGCTAGATGCAGCAGGTGCGCCCATTTTAAAAGAAACCCAGACTTGGAGTTTTTCAGCCAATGCCGATAAACATTTTATAGAGTTGGAATGGAAAGGCGAGGCAATAGAAGATATAACCATCAATCAATTTGATTATGGTGGTTTATTTTTAAGAATGCCTTGGCACAAAGGGATTAAAGGAGAGGCGGTCAATGCCGCACGCCAACGGAATGAAAAAGCGGAAGGTCAAAGAGCCATGTGGGTGGATGTAGGGATGGAAATCGAAGGCTTAGCCGAATGGGGGCATGTTGCTATTTTTGACCATCCAGATAATGCTGGATTCCCTAATCATTGGCGAGTAGATGGACAATTAGGCATAGGGCCAATTCGGGCTAAAACAGGTGATTGGCAGATTAAAAAAGGAGAATCAGAGACTATTCGACATCAATTAGTTGCTTATAGCGGAAAACATAGCGATGTAGAAATGAATGAGTTATGGGCAGATTATGTCGGCGACCACGGCATGTATAATACAGCTTCCCTTTGGGGAATTGCTCAGAAAGAAGGCAAAGAAGCGGAGTTTTTAAACCCGCAAGAGGCCGTCGAAAACATGACGATTAAAGAAGGCTATAAAGTAAATGCCTTTGCTTCCGAACCGATGATTACTCAACCAATGGCTTTTTGTTGGGATGATAAAGGGCGCATGTGGATTGCTGAAAATAGGGATTATGAATCTAGACAACATGGTTTCGCAAATGATGGCAATAGTCGAATTTTAATTTTAGAAGATACTGATAAAGATGGTGTTGCTGATAAAAAGACGGTCTTTTTAGAGAATATTCCTTTTCCAGCAGCGATTGCCGTTGGTTTTGATGGGCTCTTTTTAGGTGCGCCACCGAATTTATTATTTGTACCTGATAAAGATGGAGATAATAAAGCAGATGAAGGAGGTATTGAAGTACTTTTAACAGGTTGGGGCATTCGAGATAGACATGAAACGATTAACAGTTTGCATTGGGGACCTGATGGTTGGTTGTATGGTTTAGAAGGTTTTGCAACGCCCTCCAAGATTAGAAAACCTAAAGGCAAGGGCAAAATATATCGACATAATGATGCCTTCCCAGAAGATTTATTAGAAGCAGAAGGCGTCGATATAAACGGCGGTGTTTGGCGTTGGCATCCGACCAAAAAACGCTTTGAAGTGGTGGCGCATGGTTTTAGCAATCCTTGGGGTATTGATTATGATGCTAAAGGTCAGTTATTTATATCGGCTTGTGTAATTCCACATTTATTCCATATTATTCCCGGTGGCGTTTATCATCGACAAGGTGGGCGGCATTTTAATCCCTATGTTTATGAAGATATTCAAACGATAGTTGACCATCGACATCGGTCGGCACATGGTGGTGCAAGGGTCTATTTATCAGATGCTTTTCCAGCAGACCAACGTGGACGAATTTTTATGGCAAATATCCACGAACATGCGGTTTTGTCAGATATTTTGACACCCAATGGTTCAGGATTTACCGCTAGTCATGGCGAAGACTTTATGTTGGCTAATAATGCAGCTTGGATAGGATTCAGTATGGAAATTGGTCCAGAAGGTGGTTTGTATGTGTTGGATTGGCATGATGGCGATATTTGTGGCAATAGTGTTTTACATAAAGAAACAGGACGGGTTTTTCGCATCATGCCTGAAACCTCTTTGGCAGAAAATTGGGAAGGAAGATATGCGGATTTAAATACAATGTCAGATGTACAATTAGTTGATTTACAAAAGAGTAAAAGTGATTGGCATGCTAAAAGAGCAAGAGTTATTTTGCAAAATAGAGCAGCTAAAAATGCATTAACGGCTGAAGGGAAAACTCAATTAACTAATTTATTTACGAATGAAAAAGATGACGATATTCGCCTGCGTGCTTTATGGACAAGGCATATTACCCAACAATTACCGTCCGAAGAATTATTAACTTTATTAAAAGACAACGACCCTTATGTGCGAGCTTGGGCAGTTCAATTTTTGGTAGAAGATAATAGTCCATCGAAAGAAGCTATTGAAGCAATGACAACTATGGCAAAAAATGATAAATCGCCAGTCGTTCGCCTCTATTTAGCAGGAGCAATGCAACGCATGGAGATGGACAATCGTTGGGAAATTGCAGAAGGTTTAGTACAACAAAGTACGGATGCAACAGACCCTAATATTCCTTTGATGATTTGGTTTGCTGTCGAACCATTGGTGATGAAAAATCCTACAAAAGCATTGGCTTTAGCTAGTAAATGTCAATTACCTAGCATTGCTAATAAAATTGCTCGGCGTCTAATTGATGGTAACAAAATTGAACAATTAGTAACCGCTTTAGGGCAAAAAACAGCAGCTCAAGGAAATTTACTAGAAGGAATGTTAGCAGGTTTGGAAGGTCGAACAGATTTAAAAGAACCTGCGGAATGGGCAGCTATTTATAATAGCTTAGATGCGAAATTACAGCCAATTGGTTTGCAAATAGCCCAACAATTTGGTAGTGCAGAAGCGGCAAAAAAAATGATGGCAACGCTAAAAGATAAGTCGGCTACTATAGACGCTAGAAAAAATGCCCTCATTAGTATGGCAGCGAATCAGCGAAAAGAATTAATCAACGAATTACCAATCCTATTAGAAAATAAAGACTTACAAATAGAAGCTATTCGGGCCGTAGCTGCTTTTGAAAAAAAGGAATTAGGTCAATTATTACTAGAAAAATATAGTGAATATGATTTACTAGCCCAAAAGGAAATTGTCCAAACGATGGCATCTCGACCGACTTATGGTTGGCAATTGGCCTATGCCTTAAAAGATGGAAAGTTTGCCAAAAAAGATATTCCTGCTTATATCGCTTTGCAATTAAAAAGAGTCGTTGGTAATGGATTTGTAGAAATTTGGGGCCCAATAGATGAAGTTTCTTCCGATAAACAAGCCGATTTTGCCAAATATCAACGGATGTTAAGAGACGAAGTAGTTGCCAATGGCAATCCAAATCATGGTCGCTTTGTCTACCAACGAACTTGTTGGTCTTGTCATAAAATGTATGGCGAAGGGGCAAATGTTGGCCCAGATTTAACGGGGTCTAATCGAACCAATCTAAATTATTTATTGAGTAATATCTTAGACCCAAGTGGGGAAATTCAAGATGATTATAAAGCGGTGGTTTTTACCACCCAAGATGGTCGAACTTATACTGGTAATATTACCGCAGAAAGCGACCGTCAATTGACGCTGCGAACTGTAGGACAAGAAGCACTTTTATTAAATAAATCGGATATTCAATCTCAAGAGCAAACCCCTAATTCTTTGATGCCAGAAGGTTTATTAAATACGTTGACGGAGAAAGAAATTATTGATTTGGTGGCTTATTTGCGGACTACGGAGCAGGTGGAGGTGGATGAGGGGGAATTAGATGATTGATAGAAAAAATCATAAATCATAGTTCATAAATCTTACATCATAAATCTGTCACGCTTTACTTAGATGGATTTATGATGTAAGATGTATGATTTCAGATTTAAGATTGCCAAATCACAATAAATGCTCAAAGTCAATCTATTTCATCCAAACAGGTTTAATAGTCGGCTGATGATTTTTACCAATAATATCTCTATATAATTCTGGTCGTCTTGCATTTTTATATCTAAATCCACCTGCCAATGGAATTTTATCTTTAGTACTATTTCTATCATTCTTAAATGGAATTAATAAATATTTAAATACGGGTATCAAAAGTTTCTATAAAGCTTTCAATTTTCCTATATTTCCTTTTCAAATTGAAAAACCTTTTTAGAAATGAAAAATCATACGCTTTTCCTTCTTTTTATTATAAGCCTATTGTTTGCTTGCCAATCCAAAAAGGAGCAACAAAACGAAAGTCATCTAGAAAAAAAAGACGTGCAAAGAATAGCACTAATAGGCGGCACGCTCATTTCTAGCATGGAAAACTACGGCTATTTTGAAAAGGCTTTACTCCAGCATTTTCCAAACAATACCGTAAGTCTAAGAAATATAGGCTGGCCTGCGGATGATGTGTATGGTTTGGCTAGAGCGCAATTTGGGTCTGCTCAGAATACTAGGTCGTGGCAACCACCGTCTGCTGAAGAAGGATTTGGAGCAAAAGTATTAGTGGAACATATCGAAGCGGCTGCACCCAAAACTTTAATTATTGGCTATGGGAGTGAGGTAGCAAAGGCACATAATGATGCCGAATTTGAAATATTTACGAGTGGTTATCAACGATTATTAGATTTTGCAGAAGGGAAAGGCATTAAATTAATTTTAGTAGCGCCACCCAAACAAGAAAAAGTTTTTGGGCATCCAATTGATTGGCAAAACAAACGACTAGGAAAAGCGACGGATTTTATTCAAACACAAGCTAAAGAAAGAGGGCATTTATTTGTGAATTTATATGACGAATTAATTACTGACCCAACTAAACAAACCTATACCGAAAATGGGGTGCAACTAAATCAAGCTGGTTATGAAAAGATGAGTGAAATATTGTTGGATAAATTGGGGATTAAAAATTCATCACATTTTGCCATTGAATTAGCAGCAGATGCGGCTATCGTCAATACAACTGATTGTGAAACAATGGATTGGGTAAAAACGGTAAATGGGGTTAGTTTTAATCTGCAGCCAGAAAAAATGCTGTATACAGGTAAAGTCCATTCCGAAAATCCTGTAGCTATTTTTATTAATGGGGAATTATATTCAAAAAATCAGGATACGATTTCTTGGATAAATTTAAAGCAAGATTCTCTAGAAGATGCTCGATTAATGGCGACTATTCAAGAAAAGAATCGCCTTCACCGCTATCGGTTGCAGCCTTTAAATGAAGCGTATATTTACTTGTTTCGACGCCATGAAATGGGACATTTAGCCTACGAAATGGACGATTTGCATCAATTGGTGGAAGAGAAAGAACAAGAAATTAATCGGTTATTGGCAAGTCAAAGGTATGATATTGAAATTGAATTAATTAAACCTTGGTCGCCTCCTAGAAATTATCCAGAAGATGAAGTGCCTGCGTTTATACCCGAACCAAATATCGACCAAGAATTAGCAGCTTTTCATTTACCCGATGGTTATGAAATTAATTTATTTGCGGCTGACCCAATGATTGCCAATCCAATCAATGTAAATTGGGATACTAAAGGTCGAGCCTGGGTCGCTACAAGTAGCACTTATCCGCATATTGTGCCAGGTAGAGAACCAAATGATAAAATCATCATTTTGGAAGATACGGATGGAGATGGCAAAGCAGATAAACATACCGTTTTTGCAGAGAATTTATTAGTGCCGCATTCCGTAATGCCTGTGAAAGGAGGCGCTTATGTGGTGGCAACAACACAACTATTATTTTTTGAAGACCTAGATGGAGATGATATAGCCGATACCCGACGAGTGGTTTATGACGGTTTTGGCAATGCAGATGTTCATCACATGATACATGGTTTACGCTGGACACCGTGGGGAAATTTGCATTTCACACAATCTATTTATATCAATTCTTTTGTGGAAACCGCTTATGGGGCCAAAACTTTAAATGGTTCTGGTACTTGGGTATTCCGTCCAGAAAAAGAGCATTTAAGTATTTTTTCAAGAGGGTTGGTAAATCCTTGGGGAGAAGCTTTTGATAAATGGGGACAAGCTTTTGCGACCGATGGAGCGGGAGGATCTGGTATGAATTATATTTTTCCAGAGTCTGCTCATGCGACTGCAGTTGGTGCGCCTAAAGTATTGCGTGGACTTAATAGTGGTACTCCTAAAAATACAGCAGCCGAAGTAGTTTATAGTCGACATTTTCCAAAAGATTGGCAAGGCACGATTATCACCAATGATTTTAGAGGCAATCGAACGGTGCGATATAAGATAACACCTGATAAAAGCGGGTATCAATCCGAAGAAGTGCAGACGATTATTCATTCCGACCATCGTTCTTATCGACCCGTTGATACCAAAATTGGTCCAGATGGCGCTCTGTATATAGTAGATTGGTATAACCCAATTATTGACCATGGAGAAGTAGATTTCCATCATCCAATTCGAGATAAATCACATGGAAGAATTTGGCGTATGACCAAAAAAGGAAGCCCTTTATTACAACCAATAAATACACAAGTTGACAATCCAACTGAATTATTAAAGCTACTAAAATCGCCCGAACAATTTACTCGGATGCAGGCAAATCGAGCGTATGTAGAACAAAATGGAGACCCGCAAGCCGTTATTAATTGGATGAAAAATATTAAAGGACATTCCCCAGAAGCTTATCAACAGAGATTGGAAGGTTATTGGTTATTGGCTGCCTTAAATCATTATGATGAACCAACTATTTTAGGGGCATTAAATTGGCAATATCCACAAGCGAGAGCAGCAGCAGTTCGACAATTTGCTAACTGGAAAATAGCTTATAATCATCGAGATAAATTACCTAAATTAATTGAAGATAAACATCCACAAGTGCGACTAGAAGCGATTCATTTACTTAGAGAAATGGGTTCTATAGAAGCTATAGAACTAGTCATCAAAGCGCTGGATGCTCCAATGGACGAAAATTTAACCTTTGCTTTAGATTTGACCTTACGAGAAAGAAAAGAAGATTGGTTACCCAAAATGGTTGATAATATCGTATTATTTAAAGGCGATGTCAATAAAAATATGTACGCTTTACTAACCACAGAAGATGAAAGAATTGTCGGTCCTATTCAAAAATTATTAGCTAAACCTGATTTGGATGCTTCATTAGCCCAAAAAGCTTGGCGCTTATTAGCTAAAATTGGAGATGCCGAAGCGAAGGATAAAATCTTAGCAAAAGTACTAGTAGAAGAAAATGCCAGTTTATTAACGACCATGGCAAATGCACCAACTGCTTATACTGCCCAGCCCAGTAATTTAGCTCCATTAGCTACTTTATTAAACCATAAAAATAGTGCTTTGAGAAAAGGAGCGATGCGTTTAATTGGGAGATGGAAAGTAGCAGAATATGCGGATTTAACCCAAGAAAGCATAACCAATACTAACGATTTAAAGGAGAAGGTAACGGCTTTTCAAGCATTAAGGGCAATGGATAAATTAGTAATTATTAAGGAAATGACTACTGCTAATAATGACCTTGAAAATCGTATAGCAGCAACGACCGTTTGGATAGAAGCGTCCCCAGAGGATGCCGTTGCGACAACGGTGGATTTATTGAGTAATTTAGAATCTCCTCAATTAGCAGATGGTTTATTTAGAACCTATCAAAAAATGGAAAACGGACCTGCTATTTTGGAAAAAGCATTAGCGGATAAAAAGCTACCCGAAAATATAGCCAATGCTGGTTTAAGAATAGTACAAACTTCAGGTCTGCCATTGAAAGACTTAGAAGAGGCCCTTAAAAAATCAGGTAATATTCAACCTGTAGGTATGGAATTATCCAGCGCAGATAAAGCGCAATTAATCGAAGATGCAAAAGCAAATGGCAACCTTTATAGGGGTAGAACCATTTACAGAAGACCTGAATTAATGTGTGGTAATTGCCATAAAATAAGTTATGGTGGTGGTTTAAGTGGGCCTAATTTAGCAACGGTCGGTTCGTATATGACGCCTAATTCAATTTTAGAATCGATTTTGAATCCTAATACAGATATTAAACAAGGTTACGAAACGGTCTTAATAACCAAAACGAATGGGGAAATTATAAGTGGTTTATTACACAGAAAAACGAATAATTCGACTTTGATTCGGCAGGCTAGTGGGGAATTGATAGAAATCCCTAGTGCCGAAATTTCGGAGACGGATGTTAGTCCAGTTTCTTTAATGCCAACTGGTTTGACTAGAAATTTGAATCGAGATGAATTGAAGGATTTATTAGCTTATTTGATTAATTTGGGGGTGGAGAATTGATATTAGGATAAAATCTAAATCCGTTGGGGAACATTTTTTTAATGCCCAATGGATTTGATTTCCCAACGGATTTTTTAATTCTATATAGTACTATTATGGTAATTTGTAAACATAAAAAATTGGTCGTGTATCAAAGTGGTTGATTTACTCACGCAGAGGTCGCAAAGTCCGCAGAGAAAAGCGAGTTTTTATTAGCCTCTGCGGTCTCTGCGACCTCTGCGTGAAATATATAAATTAACTATTTTGGTACATTACCAAAAAATCATAATAATCAGCGTTAAAAAATTAACCTCAAATAACCGCCAATATTTTACCCATATCCCGATAATCTTCAAAAACCGTTGTAGCTCCAATATCCTTCAACCGATTATCCTTTAAAACATCAATCCCAATAAACCGAATACCTAAATTCTGACAAGTTTTATAATCCCAAAGACCATCTCCAAAATAAATAATTTCTTCAAAATCGCCATCGTAATTAGCGGTTGCTTGTCGAATAGTGTGATTGGTAATACCCTCTCTAGTTTTAAAATGACTACTATTAGAAAAAGGAAAATTGGTTGGGTCAATGCCAACACCACCTAATTTGATGAGCGCAGATTTCTCCCATGCACCCGTAGCAATTCCTAAAGCAATATTTGGTGCTGTTTGTAGGTGATTAAAAAAGGATTTAGCGCCCCTTATTTCTTGAAATTGAGCAGCATTTTCTGCTTTTGCCTGTGTTAAATTGGCAATCATAGTAGCTTCCATTAACCCATATTCTGCTGTGGTCGGATTTCTTTTTAAATGCTTTTGGATGATTTCCTCGGTAATGCCCCAATCTGTTAAATGGGTAATGTCTTCCCATTTTTGATGTTGAATATCTATATTAAAAGTAGTATCGAAAGCTTGGATAAAACAAGCATCATCAATAGCTTTGGTGTCTGCCAAAGTGCCATCAATATCAAAAATTACCAGTTTTTTATTTTTATTTTTCAAGTTTTTTTAGATTAAGAATCAATTAAACCAATAAGACATCTTCGCAACTATAGCTCGATTTTTTATCTTAAAATCTGCTGGAAAATAATTGTCTGTATAAACAATAAATATATCTGAAACAGGTTGATAACGCCATTGAAACCGAACATTTATATTGATATTATCAATTTGATTATTATATTGAACAAAGGTAGTTAAGAATATTTTATCCGTGAAAGTAATGTCTAATTTAGGACCAAACAAAATGAAATTGGCGTCATTAAAAGTATCGGGCAATTCAATTTTATTATAGGCAACATTTAAAGCTAAACTACCAAAAGGTTGAAATCGAGCAACGATGCTGCTTTCTACATTGAACAAATGACCATTATAAAAACCGCCATAGGAAGTGGACAAAGTATAATTATAAGTCTTTCGCAAATCAGAAAGGTAAGTTAATTTTAAACGTTGCCATTGATGGGCGGATCCAGTTAATAATTCTTGTCCACCAGAATTAGTAGGGTCGAAATTTTGAAATAATTGAACATATTGGCTCGTGAAATCTACTTGAAAATGGCTTCGATTTAACCACCTTAGGGCATATCCAACATCAAACCGTCGGTCAGTTTGTTTAAAATCTGTATCATAAAAAAAATCTGTTTTCAAAAAAGGCCCATGAAAATTGATGCTATTCGATTTTGGAAAAAATTTATAATTGATGGACGGGTTAAAACGATTATACCCTGTTCGCCGAATAAAGCCAACCTCGGCAATATAATCTGCTCCGACTGTTGCCTGACTCCATTCTATTTCAACATTTCCTGTACTATAGACTAGATTTCCTGCAAATAAATAATCTTTACCTCCTCCATGTTCTGCGAAAGATTTGTGGACAAAAGCTTTTCCTGTCCATCGATTATCGGCACTAGCTAAATTAAAATCTAAGCCAATAATTCGGTTATATTGATTAATTAAATTATCGGGATCTAGGTGATTAGAAGTTAAGTTTTTATTGACAAATATAATCCCTAAATTAGATCGTGCGAATAGTTTTTTTTGTAAGGAAGCTACTGTAAAATTACTAGCGGGAATCGTTGTTGCCTCTTGTGTTTGCATATTGAGTAACCCAAAACGCCAATCATTATTTAATTTGCCACTTAACTTTAAGCCTGCTGCAACGTCATTTTGTAAACCAATTCTTCTGGTAAAGAAAGGGCGAATATCACTAGATCCAAAATCTGTAAAAATGTCTTTATTTTCTAAAAAGAATTGCCGCCTTTCAGGAAAAAATAATTCAAAACGGTCTAAATTGGTGACTTGCTGATCCACTTCTACTTGAGAAAAATCTGGATTAACGGTAACATCCAGATTCAAGGAAGAACTAATCGCCCATTTGGCATCAAAACCTACATTAAAATCAACAACTGCAGCAGATTGAGCCAATTCATTTTTTGAAATTTTTGTAGCTGCATAGGGAATCAAAGAAACATTTAGTCCCGGTTTTGGAGGTGGTTTATCCCACTGCAAAGTTCCAGCAAAAGCCAAATTAGCGGATTGAAACTGCCTTGGAACAGGTGCCCAACTGGTTTTTTCATTTAATTTTAAATCAAGTCGACTAAAATTTATACCCCAAGTATCCACGCCTTCTTTATATCGGATACTTTTAAAAGGAATGCCCATTTCCACTATCCATTTATCCCCATCATAAATTGTTTTAGAGACCCATTTACAATCCCAATTCAAGTTCACAAAACCACCATTAGCTTGAATTCCATCCCATTGGGCACCAGCTGCTGATGCCCCAAAAGAAAAACCATTCGTTTGATCATTATAAGTATCTATAAATACCAGGAAGTTATCATTTTTCCCAAAGCTAAAATCTCTGCGTAAAGATTCCACAATAATATCCCCATCCTTGCCTTCATAACAAGTAATGCCAATAAACAAAAATTGCTCATTATAAGTAAGGACTACTTCAGAGGGCGCAACAGCAAAGCCAGTATCAATAGGAAGGATTCTATAAAAAGGACTGGTCTTTTCAGCAGTTAACCAATCGGTTTCATTGAGTATGCCATCGACCGAAATAGCACCCTTTGCCTTTTTTATGTGAATGATAAAATTATCTCTGTTTTGGCCTGTAAGAGAAAAATATAAGGTAAAAAAGAAGAACGATAAAAGGAGTTTTTGCATTATCAATTTTTATGCAAAATAAGAAAAAACTTGATTTATTAAGGAATAATTTTCTGTAATCAATTTTATCAATTACTTTAGACTTTCTTAATTGAACAAAATAGAATGAAATGCCAAAACTAAGTCAACTAACTAATAAAGCTGGAAGCCTAATATTACTGGTCGCCTTCTGCTTAATACAGGCTTGCCAAACAGAAGAAGTGCCTCGTAGGGTAGAAGTTCTTTTCTTAGGGCATCCTAGTGAACACCATAACTCTGAAGCTTTTTTACCCTTATTAGCATCTGCTTTGACGCCAAAAGGTATCAACTTCACTTATTCTGATGACCCTGATGACCTCAATGAAAAAAATCTTAAAAAGTATGATGGATTAGCACTTTATGCCAACCATGATTCTATCACTCTCCGCCAAGAAAAAGCCTTATTAGATTTTGTAAAAAGTGGAAAAGGTTTTATTCCCATTCATAGTGCGAGCTATTGTTTTAGAAATTCAAATGAATTTGTCCAATTGGTCGGTGCGCAATTTAAGGAACATAAAACCGATACGTTTACTGCCAATATTATTAATCAAACTCATCCAATTACGAAGGATTTGCAAGCCTTTAACACGTGGGATGAAACATACATTCACGACCAGCATAATGCCGATAGAACTGTTTTAATGGAACGAGTCGAAGGCGACCACAAAGAACCATGGACTTGGGTGCGCAATTATGGAAAAGGTCGAGTTTTTTACACCGCTTACGGACATGATGAACGCACTTGGTCAAACCCAGGATTTCATCAACTAATGGAAGCAGGTATTTTATGGGCAGTTGGGGAACAATTAAGTACAAATTTAACGAAATTGACTTTTCCAACCTTAGCATACACCGATGCCAAAATTCCCAATTATGAGAAAAGAGACCCGAAACCTAAATTACAAACGCCCTTATCCGTTGCCGAATCTCAAGCGTTAATTCAAATTCCTGTTGGGTTTGAATTAGATTTATTCGCCGCAGAACCAGCTATTAATACGCCCATTGCAATGGCTTTTGATGAAAAAGGACGGATTTGGTATTTAGAAACGACCGATTATCCGAATGAAATAAATACGACCGATGGCGTCGGAAATGATAAAATAAAAATTATTGAAGATACGGATGGCGATGGCAAAGCAGATAAGTTTACCGTCTTTGCAGAAAATTTATCTGTACCAACAAGTTTAGTTTTTTATAATGGTGGGGTAATCGTAGCACAAGCACCTCATTTTCTATTTTTAAAAGATACCGACGGAGATGATAAGGCAGATGTGAAAGAAATTATCATGACTGGTTGGGGAACTTCTGATACCCATGCAGGACCCTCTAATTTGCATTATGGGTTAGATAATTGGATATGGGGAACGGTGGGGTATTCTGCTTTTGAAGGGGAAGTTGGTGGAGATTCTTTGAAGTTTGGACAAGGTATTTACCGTTTTAAACCCGATGGTTCTAAATTAGAATATATGGGGTCTACTTCCAATAATACTTGGGGCTTAGGTTTTACAGAAACCTTTGATGTATTGGCATCAACTGCCAATAATACCCATAGTGCTTATTTAGGTATTCCACATCGTTATTATCAAGAGGTCAAAGAAATTGCAGGAAGAGACGTCAAGAAAATTGATGGACATTATGCCTTTCATCCTATCACCAAAAACTTTCGGCAAGTAGATGTATTTGGTGGGTTTACAGCCGCCGCAGGGCATAATTTTTATACAGCTAGACAATTTCCAAAAGAATATTGGAATCGAATTGCCTTTGTTTCCGAACCGACAGGACATTTATTGCATAATGCCATATTGGAAGGAGACGGTGCAGGATTTAAAGAATCAGATGGTTGGAATTTACTGGCAAGTTCGGATGAATGGGTATCGCCCGTCCATGCGGAAGTAGGCCCAGATGGTTCGGTTTGGATTTTGGATTGGTATAATTTTATCATTCAACATAATCCAACGCCAACAGGTTTTGAAAACGGCCCAGGAAATGCCCATATCAATCCATTACGAGATAAACAAAGAGGGCGTATTTACAAAATGTCTTATAAGAATGGGGTTAAAGGCAAGACTTTTAAATTAGATAAATCGAATCCCAAAGGCTTATTAGTTGCTTTGAAAAGTGATAATATGTTGTGGCGAAATCATGCCCAACGCCTATTAATAGAAAGAAATAATACCGATGTTTTAGGTCAATTATTTGCCATTATTGACAATCAAAAAGTCGATGAAATTGGTTTGAATAGTCCAGCTATACATGCTTTATGGACGCTACATGGCTTAGGCGTCATGGATGGTTCGCATCAAAAAGCGCTACAAATTGCCAAAGATGCCTTAAAACATCCAGCCGCTGGCGTTCGGAAAGCAGCACTTCAAGTTTTACCTAAGGATTTAAATACTTTTACTGAATTGACAAAAAATGGGTTATTTAAGGATAAAGATGCCCATACCCAATTAGCGGCAATTTTAGCCTTACATGATTTGCCTGCGGATAACCGAATTGGCGAACAATTATATGCTTTAACCAAAGACGAAAAACTAGGCAAAGATGAATGGTTAAATAAGGCAGTCTATATAGGATTGGTCAAACATCGAAATAGTTTTATTAAAGCCATTCATGAAAATGAACCTGCTTTAATGACGACTATTCCAGAAAACGTTATCGAGGAAATTGATTGGCTTGGCGCCAATTTAGATGTTTCGGATTGGGAAGATATCAAAGTGCCTTCAAGGTGGAGTGAATCAGGTGCAAAAGAAGTGGTCGGCTTAGATGGAGAAGTTTGGTATCATACTATTTTTGAATTAACGGCCGACCAAGCGAAAGCTAAAAATGAATTACATTTTGGGATAATTGATGAGACAGACTATGTATATATCAATGGCAAAAAAGTCGGAGAAACCCTACGTTCTTGGGGCGGTACTCGAACTTATCCTGTTAAAGCAGGCGTATTTAAAACTGGGCAAAATGTATTGATGATAAATGTACACGATTACGGTGGTCGAGGCGGTATTCTAGGAGAAAATGGAACAGCGGTTTATTTGCAATTAGGTATTGAAAAAATTGATTTATCAGGGCAATGGAAAGTCAAAGTGGATAAAATTTACCGCAAAGATGCTCCTGTTTTTGTAGCAGGTGTAACGCCAACCAATCTATTCCTGAAAAAATATGGCCCTTATGCTACTTTATTAGCCGAAAAATTAGCAACAACGGCTAATCAACCTGCTGACCAAACGATTACTATCAAAACCATCAAGGATGAAATGAAATATGATTTAACAGAATTTACCGTTAAAGCAGGTACATTAGTAGAAATCATTTTTGAGAATAATGATGCGATGCAGCATAACTTATTGGTGGTCAAACCCGATGCTTTGGCAATTGTTGGAAATGCCGCAGAAATTATGGCGAAAACACCCGCAGGTGTTGCTAAAGGATATGTGCCAGATTTGCCGCAAATTATTGCATATACGGTTTTGGTAGACCCCGGAACTACCGCTAAATTGCGTTTTGAAGTGCCTGAGATAACTGGCGATTATCCTTTTGTTTGTACTTTCCCAGGACATTGGCAGACGATGAATGGGGTGATGACGGTGGAGGAATAGATTTGTCAATGATTCCGAGGTTAAAAAATCATAAATCTTACATCATAAAGCCATCTAAATAAAAATGTGATGGATTTATGAACTATGATTTGGGGGCAAACAAAGGACTAAATCGTCAACCCATTTGAATAAAAACGTGACGGATTTATAATGTAAGATGTAAGATTTATGATTTGGGGGACATAGCTTGTCAATACATTCAAACCCCATAACCGATTACTAAAAAATACAGCATGAAAAAAGCATACATCATAGGCACCTGCGATACCAAATACGCAGAGTTGAAATTTGTGCAACAACGAATCGAGCAAGCAGGACTATCTACAAATTTAGTAGATGTCGGTACGTTAACGCATGATTTTGAGGTGGATATTTCTGCTAAGGCAGTTGCAAATCACCACCCAAATCGAACAGATTTTTTAGCAAAAAATGAAGGAAGAGGAGATGCCGTTATTGCCATGTCAGAAGCACTAGAACAATTTTTAGTAACACAAAGGGACATTGCTGGCGTCATCGGATTAGGCGGTTCTGGTGGAACATCCTTAATTTCCAAAGGATTGAGAGCTTTGCCAGTTGGTTTACCCAAAATAATGGTCTCGACGGTCGCATCAGGAAACACCGCTCCTTATGTTGGAGCAAGTGATATTTTTATGCTCTATTCCATTACTGATATTGCAGGGATAAACCAAATTTCTAATACCATTTTGGGGAATGCGGCTAATGCTTTAGTTGGAATGATACAACAATCAATTCCTGATTATCAGGTGACTAAACCAGCAGTTGGAATGACGATGTTTGGTGTAACGACAGCTTGTGTCACCCAAATTAGAGCAGCGATAGAAAAAGACTATGATTGTTTGGTTTTTCATGCAACGGGAACGGGTGGGCAATCTATGGAGAAATTGATTGATTCGGGTTTTATTACCAAAGTGTTGGACATGACGACTACCGAAGTTTGTGATTTACATGCAGGGGGGATTATGAGTGCAGGCGAAGATAGAATGGGTGCAATTATTCGTCAAAAAATTCCTTATATTGGCTCCGTTGGTGCCTTAGATATGGTTAATTTTGGGGCATTAGCGACTGTACCTGAAAAGTATAAAAATCGAAACTTATATGTCCATAATTCCGAAGTAACTTTAATGCGGACGAATGTGGCCGAAAATAAAGTGATGGGCAAATGGATTGCTCATAAATTAAACCAAATGGAAGCGCCTGTTCGTTTTTTTATACCTGAAAAAGGGGTCTCTGCATTATCTGTAGCAGGGCAACCTTTTTATAATGCAGCGGCAGACAAGGCATTATTTGATACTTTGGAAAAGGAGGTCATTCAAACGGAAAATCGGCAGTTAATTCGATTGCCTTTTGCTATTAATGATGCTGCTTTTTCGGAGGAAGTGGTGAAAGTTTTTAGATTGTTGCATGCTTGAGGTCAATCATAAATCCAAACTAATTAAATTAGTTAAACCGTAGCTCAGGCATTCCTGCCTGAGTAGCATAATACTCGGACAAGAATGTCCAAGCTACGTCTAATATTAATAAAAAATCATCTTGTGAGTAGTAGAAAAAAAATACTAAAGCGTTTCTATAAAATGATTGACAAAGGCATTCCTATTATTGGTGGTGGTGCTGGAACAGGTATTTCTGCCAAATGCGAAGAAGCAGGCGGAATCGACCTCATTGTCATTTATAATTCTGGCAAATACCGAATGGCAGGCCGAGGCTCTTTGTCTGGTTTATTGGCTTATGGCAATGCCAACGAAATAGTCGTAGAAATGGGGAAAGAGGTTATTAATGTGGTGCAAAAAACGCCCGTTTTAGCAGGGGTTAATGGTACAGACCCATTTGTAAACTTCGACTATTTTTTACCGCAATTAAAAGCGATGGGCTTTGCAGGGATTCAAAATTTTCCGACGGTTGGGTTAATTGATGGGGTGTTTCGGCAGAATCTAGAGGAAACGGGTATGAGTTATGCCAAGGAAATTGAGGTCATTAAAAAAGCCCGAAAATTAAAAATGCTGACAACTCCTTATGTTTTTTGTGCAGAAGATGCGATAAATATGACCAAAGCTGGAGCAGATATAATTGTTTGCCACATGGGATTAACCACCGCAGGGTCGATTGGGGCAAAAACTGCCAAGACCTTAAAAAGTTGTGTGGGTTTGATTGATGAATGGGCAGCAGCAGCTAGAAAAATTCGAGAAGATGTGATTATTTTATGTCATGGCGGACCTATTGCTATGCCTGATGACGCAACTTATATTTTGAAAAAATGCAAAAATATTCACGGCTTTTATGGCGCAAGTAGCATGGAACGCTTACCGACGGAAGTAGCGATTCAGCAACAGATTGAGGCTTTTAAAGATATAAAATTTTAGTGCTTGTAATATCAATAGCACTAGGTAATCAAATAAAAAATTGGTATTACAAAAAAATTATGTCTAATATCCGTGTCCCTTAATTAATCCGTGGGATTAATTTATACCGCAGATTAATTAAGGGACACGGATAGCTATCATTTTTTAATCTGACGGTCTAACTATGTAGTAAGTTACTCATCACTCATTATTTATAACTCATAACTCAAACAGATGGATTATTTTATTAAAAAAAACAAAAAAGAAGTAGAAACCCTAGATTGGGGAAATCTAACCCGATTAAGTGGGCCAAAAAAGACCAATGCAAAGGATTTAGTGGTCATTGAAGTAAATATTGCGCCTGGACAAGGACATGATTTTCACAAACATCCAAAGCAAGAAGAGGTCATTTATGTGGTAAATGGTACAGTAGAACAATGGGTTGGGCAAGAAAAGCAAATTTTAGAAGCAGGAGAGTCTGTTTTTATACCTGCTGATATAGTACATGCCTCCTTTAATGTGGGAGACGCGGATGCTAGACTAATTGCTATTTTAGGCCCTTGTATAGGGGAAGATGGGTATGAATTGGTGGAGGTTTATGAGGAAGCGCCTTGGAATACGCTTCGATAATTATTCTACCACTTAGCCATTTAAGTTCATATAGTATTTTTCTAAATGAACTTAAATGGCTAAGTGGTAGAATAAAATATAGATGCCTTTCAAAGAAGTATTTTTGTAATAATTTTCCAAAGCTATTCATTTGACAGGAAAAATTATTATTCATACTTCGTGGACATAATCCCATAAAAAGTCTTAATAGAATTCGTCAAATAATCAATCCTAAAATTCTCATTGGGGCTATGCTGATTATTATCTGAATTAACCATCGGAACAATAATCGCTGGAATATTCAACTGATTGATAAAAGAAGAAATGGGTACCGTTCCGCCCATAATCCGCACTTTTACAGGGGCTTGCTGGTAAGTATTTTTAATCGCTTTTTCTAACCATTTGCCTGTAGGCGCATTCATGTCTGTTCTAAAAGGTAGGGTCGCACCGCCTGAATATAAGTAACAAATTTTAGGGTATTTTAAACGTTCTTCCGTAGTTGGTTCTTTAGTGACGATATGATACCCTTGCTTTTCAATATGCGTTTTAATGAGTGCCACCAATCGCTTTGGATCACTTTCTGGTACTAATCGAATATCAATGGCTGCCGTTGTTTTATCGGGCACAATCGTTCTCGCTTGATTACCGACCCAAGCGGATGCCATGCCTCTTACATTTAAGGAAGGAAATTGTAAAGCTTCTTGGTAATTGCCGCCTACTTGTTCTGGTTTGGCTATTTCTAATAATTTTAAAATGTCTTCCTTTTTATCAGGAACGGCTGCCATTATTTCTGCGGCAGCCTTGTCCCATTTAATACCATCATAATAACCTTCAATTAAAACTTTGCCTGTTTGGTCTTTCATAGAGGCTAATAAATGCGCCATCATAAAATTGGGATTGGGGGCATAATTTCCATAATGTCCACTATGTTGAGGTTTGGATGCTCCAAAAACAGTTAGGTTAACAGTAGTAATACCTCGGCATCCAAAAATTAAGGTAGGTTGCCCTGAAATATGGACAGGCCCATCATTGATTATCAGCGCATCTGCTTTTAATAAATGTTCATATTCCGCTACCGCTTCTGCTAGGTATTTACTTCCCATTTCTTCTTCGCTATCCAAGATTACCTTTAGGTTAAAAGCAGGTTTCTTGCCTTCTTTTTTGAGTAAATCCATCGCATGTAAAAAGCCAATAATTGGACCTTTATCATCTGCGGCAGAGCGACCGAAAATTCGCCAATTCGGGTCAACCGTTTCACCGACACTTTCCCAAGGAAGTGCTTGCCATTCACCATTTTCATCTGCCTTCTTTAAAACAGCTTGATAAGGGTCGGCTTGATTCCATTTAGAGGGGGCAACAGGCTGACCATCTAAATGCATATAAAAAAGAATCGTTGGTAAATCGGTATCAATTATTTGTTCAGCTAATAAAAGAGGATTACCTTTATTGGCTAAAGGCTGGGTTTTAAATCCTCTTTTTTGAAAAGCAGTCGTTAGCCAATCGATGTTTTTTTGAATGTCTTTTGGCGATAAGCCGCTATTAGGAATGCTGACCAGTTCTTTTAATTCCCATAAAGCAGGTAGGGTTTGTTCTTGAAATGGAGATTTTTGAGCTGATAAAAACGTATTAACTAGAATAAGTAGCGACAATATTAATAGGCGATGTAAGTTCATTTTTTACAAGTATTGAGTGGATAATGTGCCAAAAATAGCAGCGTTTTTTGGTTTTACCTAATTTGAGGTCTTTTTACCTCGGAGGGAAGGAGAACCTAGCCCTCACAGTTTTTTTTGATGAGTAAGTACCATGACAAAACAAGCTAACTTCTTTTTTATCACATAGTCACAATAGCATTTTTACATAGTACACATAGTTTTACGTATTAGAGGTGATTATATTGAGTTCGTAAAACTATGTGTACTATGTGTTTTTTACTATATGACTATGTGATAAAACTAAACTATACTCTTCAAGTAGCAACAAGAACTTTATGGTAAAAAAGTCACTCGACCCGACAAAAATTAAAAAGGCTAATATGTAGGTAGTTTTTTGATAA
>JAFMDF010000491.1 GCA_017857395.1 Bacteroidota bacterium
TTTCGCTAAACAAGACTTTTACAACAATTACCCTTTTTTAGGGTAGTTATGAATGAAAAGACAGGCTCACCCTTAATATCAAGTAGTTGATAAGATTGTTATTAAAAAAAAAGTTTAAAAGCCTTAATTTGCCCTATGAAATAATTCTTAACTCCATATTTTGAAAAAGCAGCACCTAATCAACACCATTTTTTATATACTACTCTTGTTTTTTATGCCCAAGAGTAGTTATGGTCGTGTACTTTCTTTGGATAGTTTAGGAGATCAGTTTATTCACTTAGACAAGGAGGCTCGTGTATATATTGATAATACGGGCAAAATGAATTTTAGCCAACTGAATTTTAGTGATTTTCAACCAATCTCTAATTATCTAGATTTAAGTATTCCTTATGGGGCACAAGCTGCAAACACTTGGTTGTTTTTTGAAATATACAATCCTAATCAAGTAACAATTACCGCTTATTTTTATCCTGGAAGTTTTGATGAAGTACTTTTCTTTGAAAAAAGAAACGGGAATTGGCAAAGCCGACAAACAGGTTTCTTAGTCAATAAATCGGAAAGGGTACATCCATTACCCTCCATTTGTCCAATTTCATTTTCTGCCCAAGATACGACCCGTTTTGTGGTCTTAGCAAAAAATAGTTTTGGTAAAAGTTATTTTGAACTAAAGTTATTTAGCAGCGTCTATCTAGCCAATAACCCAACTGAAGTTTTAGAATACTCTTTTGACTATATGTTATTTAATGCTTTTTTCCTTGGTGCGCTTTTTTTTACTGCGCTTTTTTTTCTAATTCAATATTTCCAAATAAAAGAACTAGCTTATTTCTATTATGTAGTTTATTTGCTTTGCATGTTGCTCTATTTTTTGAGGCGTTTTGAAGCTTCTGTTGCCAAGTCTGATATACTGTTTTCTTCTATGATGCAATGGTTTTATCACTTTGAAATTCCAATAGCCTTATTAATTTATATTACCTATGTCCTATTTGGTATCCATTTTTTGGCATTAAAACAAACGCAACCCAAAGGATATAAAATAGCTAAATCGGGTGTCTATGTGTTTGGTAGTTACCTAATTATAGATAAATTAATTTGGTTTGGAGTCAGCCCAGAAAGCAGCTATACTATCTATTTTTTTGCCCGAATAGGCTTTATATTTTTCGCTATTTATTATCTATACCTTATCTCCCAAACGGATTCAAGACTTACAAAATATTTTGTAGCGGGTACTTTTGCTTTATTAATAGGGGCTGCTATTTCTCTTTTTTTATCAATAACTTTAGAGACTGATGCTACTACCGACCTAATAAGTATTTGGAAATACCCTGTATTCTATACGCAAGTGGGGATGCTTTTTGAGATGCTTTTTTTCTCTGTTGGTTTAGGCTATAAGTACAAATTAAGTATAGAGGCAAAAAATAGGGCCATTTTAAAAGCGATGAACTTGCAAATGAATCCTCATTTTATTTTTAATAGCCTAAATTCAATAGGCAACTTAATTCGTAAACACAACACCAAAGATGCGAGAAAGTATTTAGATAATTTTGCTAGCCTTTTAAGAGACGTTTTAAATAATAACCAAGAGAATTTGATTGACCTTGAGCAAGAGCTTACGATGTGTCAAAAATATTTAAAATTAGAAGCACTTCGGTTTAAAGACCGATTTAATTACGTTATTAATATTGAAAACAGTATTGATTTAAATGAAGTTTTCCTCCCTCCTTTAACCCTCCAACCTTATATAGAAAATGCTATTTGGCATGGTTTACTTCACAAAGAGAAAGACTGTCAACTTTCTATATCGATGGAAAGACAAGCTAATGGCATTAACTGCATTATAGAAGACAATGGTATTGGTAGAAAAGCAGCAGCAGCTTTAAAAACCCAATCTGGACTTGTTAGAAAATCTATTGGAATGGATTTAACAAAAGAGCGTTTAGCTCAACATCAGATTACCATAAAAATAATTGATAACAAGAATCATTCGGGTAAACCAACGGGTACTAGAATAGAATTATTTTTCCCTAAATAAAAATAGTATGCTAAAAGCAATCATTATTGATGACGAACTAGATAGTATCGAAGCCTTAACACATGATTTGAAGGCGTTTAAAAATATAAATGTAGTAGCCACATGTCAATCTGCTAAAGAGGGCCGAAAAGCGATTAGGATCTGGGAACCTGATGTGGTCTTTTTAGATATTTCCATGCCTTATGAAAATGGATTTGAGTTATTAGAATCAATAGCGCCCATTGATTTTGAAGTTATATTTGTTACTGCTTATGATGAACACGCAGTAAAGGCGTTTAAAAATAGTGCGGTTCATTACCTGTTGAAGCCCATAAGTGAAGAGGAGTTGGAGGAAGCAGTCAAAAGAGTAGAGAAAAGAAGACAGCATCTTTTAGGTTTTTCGTCAGAACAATTGGAAATATTGCTGGAAAACAACGCTTCTAAGAAAACCAACACTCGGTTTGCTATTCCCACCATGCAAGGATACGCCTTCTGCCTATTAGAAAGTATTCTTTACTGCTTAGCTGATGGAAATAGTACTAAAATAGTAACAACGGGAAAGAATTATGTTTCTGGGCACAACTTAAAAACCTTTGAAGAACGATTGCCTAAAGCGCATTTTTGCCGAATCCACCAATCTCACATTATCAACATGCAGCATGTTATAGAATACTTTAAGGGTAAAAGTGCTTATGTACTGATGCAGGACAAAAAGAGTTTAGGGGTATCAGAAGCAAGAAAAAAATCTTTTGAAAACCGATTTAAATGGTAATTTATTGCCTTCCCACCATCCTATCTAAAGAAGCAGCATTAATTAAAGGTGATTCCTACTTTTCATCCTATAATTATGGTTTTTAGTGTTAGGAGAGCCGCTTTCTTTCTTTATTAGATGAATTACTATGCTAATAATTTTTTTGACCCTAACTATTCAATAGTCATTTTTTGAAGAGGAATTGGTTTGCATATTTGTACCAGTAAACTAATTTTTATTATACGGGACTTAGCGTTCCTTAAACTTCAAAATTAAATGATTATGAAATTATGGAAAATGTTAGGACCTCTTTTTTTGAGCTTTACAATATATTGTTGGGTACATTTTTACAATTAAAAACACCTTTTAATAACTCTTGTATTCCGTCACTAAAAATAATTTTAATGGAGTAACCAATACCTTTTTTAACCTTTTCATTAACTAACAAAACTTTAAAATTATG
The DNA here is from genome assembly GCA_017857395.1 of Bacteroidota bacterium. Classification (GTDB taxonomy): domain Bacteria; phylum Bacteroidota; class Bacteroidia; order Chitinophagales; family Saprospiraceae; genus JAFMDF01. The sequence goes on from JAFMDF010000491.1 coordinate 3,223, forward strand.
AAGACTTTAAAAGTAATAGTAGGATGCTTCGCTATGTTATTTTTTGCTACTTCCAGCATTGGGCAAAGAGTTAGCGCTCCCGTCAATCAAACCGCTCGGGCTACCAAAACGATACCTGTGGTTAGACCTAGTTATAAAAAAATGGGTTATGGAAAAAAGATTCCATACATAGCAAATTATAAATTGAGAAACGGGAAAAGTCATGCCTATATAAAATCGACCAAATTTGAACTAAGTAAATCAAGAGGTAGAGTATTGAGTGTTAAACGAGTTTCGAGAGGTCGTGTAGGGAGTAATATATTAAAATCGCCTGTTAACAACTTAGTTATATGCACAGGGGAAGATGATTGCATTAAGACAATGTCTGATTGTGATTCTTCTATAAAATTTTGCATAGAAGATATACCTGGACACCCAATCTGTTTCTGTTTTTAGAGTCTATTGGATATAACCTATAGATGATTACTTCACTTTAAAATCTTTTAAAATGAAAAACGCAATTAATTTTCTTCCAATTCTAATAATGCTTATCCTTTCAAACTTATCTTTTGCTAATAATAATACCGAAAGTACTGAATTGAAATTGTTTTGGAATAGTAAAAGAACAGATAATTTTACAACCCCAACTAAACAAGGAGAACGTGCTGCACTAGCAGGTGGCTATAGATTTGCAAGAGTTGAAGGATATGTTCTTACAGAAAAATATGCTAAAACACTACATCCCTCTTTAGTAAAACCATTGAAATTATATTGGAGTAAAGATAGAACTGATAATTTCACGACTGCAACCAAACAAGGAGAACGCGCTGCACTTGCAGGCGGCTATAGATTTGCAAGAGTTGAGGGATATGTTTATACAAAACAAATTACAGGAACAAGACCTTTGAAATTATTTTGGAATAGTAAAAGAAAAGACAATTTTACGACTGCAACTAAAGCAGGAGAACGTGTTGCACTTGCAGGTGGATATAAATTTGTAAGAATTCAAGGCTATGTAAAGGCTGCACCTCCTGCAAGTGATAATATTTCAGGAAGAATTAATCTACCTGACCACTTGCGTCCTTCTTTTGAAAATGTACCTGTTTGGAGACTTCAACTACGCATCAAAACGAGTAATAGAGAAAATGCTAATACAGATAGTGAGGTCTACGCACAATTTCGTAACAATACGAGCAGTATCTACTATCTAGATAACGGAGGAAATGACCGAGAAAAAAATAAGACAGATGTTTATGATATTCTTGACCCAAATATTAAGACCATCAGAGATATTCAGTTTATGAAGTTGGTCATCAAAGGAAAAGATGGCTGGTGTGTTGAAAAAATAGAATTGATTGTAAATGGGATAAATAATCCTGTTTTTAAAAAATCATTTGCTAATTGCCATTGGATGGATAAAGATTCAGGTGCGAGTCCAAATCTTTATATTTCAGGTTCAGAATTGAGACGTGCTTCAATATGGAGACACACCACCAGAAATAAAGCTATATGGTTACCTCCTTCAATTATTAAGCGGTATACTTTAGAAAAGATGGTAGAATCTTATGTAGGGCACTTGATGAATGCAAATCCAAAAATGAAGGATTTAGAATATGGTAAAAAATTTGGTAGAGCATACGTTGAAGCAAAGAAAACATCAAATAATAAACTTCACTTCGACCTTGATTTAGTTTATCACAAGGTGGTAGACCTTGAAACAGATGTAGATTTTGATTTAGTAATTAATTGTCAGCAGAATAAAATCAACCTTAAAGCACAGGGGGTAAAAGCTAAACTAAATGTCCCTTTACTTAGCACTATTTTAAGTGCATTCCAATCAGGTTTATTTAAAATGGATATGGGGAATTTTGAATTCGGCAACGCAAATGTTCCTTTTTGTCCAACTATTAAAGTGACTCCTCAGGGTGATGTTAGTTTGAGGTTATAGGAATCTTATGTTTAAAACCGAATTGCTCTCTCAAAAAGAGGGTCGCTATATTGGAGGTTCTTTACACGATTAGTTACGAGAACTAGGAGGGCGATACTTTGAAAGTCTATTGACACCCCACATCTTTTTAGAAGAGCAGTTCTTTGA
>JAFMDF010000123.1 GCA_017857395.1 Bacteroidota bacterium
CTTTAGCCCCTCTAAAATTCGGATAAACCTCCAAATCTACAGACCGTATCGAAGCTAAAGCTCCTAATGCTCCTCAAAAAAGATATGGGTAATCAGTACCCGTTAAACCTGTTTAAATCCGTTGTCTATCCTTCTAGTTCGTCTGCGTAGATTAAATTTTTCCAGACAAGAATGCTTGGGCTACTTTTTAGAATTTAAAAACCAAAGAAGGGTCAATCATATACCGCCCAAAATCTTTCCCATAAACAGCAATACCTCCTTCACCGACCGTCGCTAATCGGATGGTTAATTTTCCATCTGATTTATCTACCAAAGCTAAATTTTCTGGGGAAATAGGAACTTTTACCAAATACCCATAAGAACCTGCTTCTCGTAACTTCTTATCTTTTAATTGATTGTGCCAAGAAAGTACACCTCTATGGTCAGCAGGGTCATCTTTTAAGGTGGTTGCATAAGCTTCTTGACCATTTATTAATACCTTAATAGTGGATGGAAAAAGTGTTTCATCCGTCATCGGATAGGAATTAGGATTGCTACTAGGAAAAACCCTAGACCCTTTCATAAAGTCTTGATTTTTGTTGTATTCCTGTTGGTCTTTGACAAATAATTCTTTGGCAGAAACCTCTATTAAAAAATAGCTTTCCTTAGTAAGACCTTGAGGGAAACTTTTCGGAACATCAAAAGTGTAGTCAAAAAAACCTTTGCCTGCCCCATTTATTTTTTTGCCATCCAAAACATCCCATTGTTTTTTACTCCAATTGCCTTTGCTAAAGTCTTTTGCTGGAATACTTATAATAGTTGAATTGCTTAATTTTTCCCCATCTAAAACTTCAAAATGCATGAAATTTCGATGCAACACTTTGCCTCTTTTGGTACTAATTTTTAATTTTAAAGTAGCCAATCCAGTTGTGGAAGGCATGGTAATTGGAAGTGGTGCTAATGCTTTTTGCATAAAAGGCTGATAATCAATTATTTTTTCTCCAGTACTGATTTTTTTAGTTTCGCCTAGTACATTGATATGGGTGAATTCATAATTTAGAAGAACTTGGTCACCATGCATCCAATTGGTCATGGAAGATAAAAATAAAGGTACTTCTACGGTTCTTCCAGCTTTGACGGTTTGACAAATTTCATTACCAGTAGAGAGATAAACAGGAGCATGCAAATCATTTAAACGCATACCTTCCATAATTTCCCCTAGGCCAGTTTTTTTCTCTGTTCTGTCAAAACGCCAGTAGCCGTTCCATTCGTTAATGACGTCGTGATGTTCGGTGTATAACCAGCCACCAACTTTGGGATATTGGCGAAAGGTATTTATCATCCGATGATAATCCCAACTCCAATCAACATCGCCTGTACTTCCCTCATAACCCCAAACATTACCACATTCTGAGTTGATGTTGGGTTGTTTACCTTGTTGAAAACCCACTTCAAAATCAAAAGTACTGCCTGGATAAGTATTATCAGTTAAGTTTTTTAAATAATTATCCCATTCCCAACCCGGTAAATAGACATGCCAAGAGTTAATATCTGTTTCGGTATGGCCTTTACCACAACAAATCGAGTTGTCTTCGACTAAACGGGAAGGGTCTAATGATTTGGCTAGATAATACATAGAAGCCACCCATTGTTGGGTAGAAGGGAGATAAGCATATTTTGGTTTCCCGTTAGCGGCTTTTTCTTTCGTTTTACTGAATAAACCCCATGTTTCATTAAAAACGACCCAAGAAAAAATAGACGGATGATTATAATCTCGTTTAATCATTTCTTTCAGCGTGTAAGTCGATTCTTCCTGCATTTTTTCATCAGGCTCGCCCCAACTATTGGGCAAGTCTTCCATGACTAACAAGCCTAATTTATCTGCCCAATATAATTTTCTTGGAACTTCTACCTTAATATGGGTACGAATGCCATTTAAGCCAATAGATTTACTGCGGGCTATTTCTTCTTTGATAAACTGGTCACTTGGAAAAGTATAAAATCCTTCGGGATGATAAGATTGGTCTAAGGCTAATTGTAAGTAAATTGGTTGATTATTAAGTGCGATATAAGGGATTTCTGTATTGGGTAAATTAACCACAGATATTTTTCGCATCCCAAAGTAACTCTGTACTTCATCATCTCCTATTTTGAAATTAACTTCATGTAAAAAAGGGTCTTTTAATGTCCAAAGACGGGGTCTGTCAATATCAATTTCAAAGCTAAATTTAGTTTTACCTTTAGGAAACATTATCTGATAATCCATTGGATAACTATTCGCTTTGATCTCTAATTGAATAGGCAAATCTACAAGGGAAGGGCTGTCTAAATAAGCAGTAATCTTGACTAACTGATTATCAATATCTGGTGTAAAGTGTAGCGCATCTAAATAATTTTGACCTCTAGCTTCCAAATAAATAGTTTGCCAGATTCCTCTAGCATTCCCATAACCTTGTTTACCATAGAGTGTAAAATCTCGTCGAGCATCATCTACTCGGATGACTAGATTTTGCGCTTGATTGTATTGGAGGAAATCAGTTAACTCGAAGGAAAAAGGAATATAACCACCTTGATGTTTGCCTAATAATTGTCCATCTAACCAGACGGTTGTTTCCCAATCAGCAGCACCAATCGTTAAGAAAGTACGTTTGTTTTTCCAATCTTCTTTTACCGTGATCATTCGATGATACCAAGCAATATCAGCATCATCAGAAACACCCGATAAGGTAGAACCCCAAGGAAAAGGGACGGTAATTTTTTTATTAAAACTTGTTGGATTTTCTGACCAATTTTCTTGAATGCCCGCATTTAATGAATCGAAGGCAAAATTCCATTCGCCATTTAAATTCTCCCACATTTTTCGCTCAAAATCTGGTCTAGGATGTTCTGCTAAAGGAATGTCCTGACCGATTAAACTGGTAGCAAGAAAGTAACAAAAGATAAAAAAGTAGTGTTGTTTTTGGCTCATCGACTGAAATTTTAAGCCAAATTTAATTGTTTACCTTAATCTATCCATACTTTTAACCAATTTTTCATCCTTATTGATAAATCTAATTGCGAAGGCGGCAAAAATAATAGACAATATAGGCAAACCTAATCCTAATTCTTCTTTTGGCACTGCGGCACCCATTGCATTACTGTCTTGCATAAATAAGACCGCTGCTAAAATAATACCGATGACATTGGCAATAATGGCAACTCGACTTAATTTTAATTGTAGTGGCCGATTATTAAACAAGAAAATGCTAATAAAAGCGATTGCACCAGCCGCACAAAATAGACCTAATAAACCAACATGGTCTTGGATGGTAAATACGCCATCACTGAAAAGGGCAGAGGCGGCAATTGTTTCAGAAGAACCAAAGGGTAACTTAAATAAAGCAAAAACAGCAGCAGCAGCTAATAATAAAAGGATAGATTGAATTCGTTGTATCATGACTTTAGAATTTTGTATGCTTTTTAATGAAATAGCTTAACGGGTTAAATGGAGAATAGTTATTCTTGAGGTAATTAAAAATTACTGTTAAAAATTACTATTTTCGCCACAAATATAAAGTTTTTTAATAAACGATAAACGATGAATTTTTTGAAATGTACCTGTTGGATAATTTTAAGTAATAGCTTATTTGCTGACTATTTAAGTATCTGTTTGAGAATAAAGTACTAGTTGTTCCAGTTATTTTTGTTCGTTATAAACGCTGAAATATATTTGCACTTTGACGAATTTATCGTTCCTCGTTCATTTTTAAGTAAAAAAATGTTGAATAACCTTAGTTTTTGGGAAAAATCCACCTATTTAGATGGAATTGATTTTGCAGTAATTGGGAGTGGAATTGTTGGTTTAACTGCGGCAATTACTTTTAAAGAGCACTATCCGAAAGCCAAGGTGGTCGTGATAGAAAGAGGCATATTTCCTTCAGGAGCGAGTACTAAAAATGCAGGTTTTGCTTGCTTTGGTAGTGTATCAGAATTATTAGCTGATTTAGAAATAATGGGAGTGCAAGCGGTGCTAGATTTAGTCGAGCAAAGATGGCGAGGATTACAGCGTTTGCGGGAAAGATGTGGCGATGAAAATATTGATTATCAGGCACATGGAGGGTATGAATTATTTTTGAAGGAAAGCGAAGAGTATGATAATTGTGCAGCGCAGATTCCTTTTTTGAATAAGCAATTGGCGCCTATTATTGGTGGGGAAACTATTTTCGCAGCAGAAAAAGACACTCGTAAATTTGGTTTTGGTAAGGTGCAAAATATCCTATTTAATCGTTTTGAAGGACAAATCAATCCTGCTAAAATGATGAATCGCCTTCGATTTATAGCGAATGAATTAGGGGTACAAATTTTAACAGGACTAACCATTACTAATTTAGTTGAAAACAAAAATGATGTTTCGTTGGGCATTAAAGATGGAGAGGAGATAGTAGCGGCAAAAGTGTTAGTGGCAACGAATGGGTTTACGGCTAAATTATTGCCAAATATTGAGTTACAACCTGCTCGAAACCAAGTTTTAATAACCAAACCTATTCCAGATTTAAAACTAAAAGGTACTTTTCATTTTGAACAAGGGTATTATTATTTTAGAAATTTTGAAAACCGAATACTTTTAGGTGGTGCTAGAAATAAGGCGAAGGTAGAAGAGACGACGAATGAATTTGGTTTGACACCGCTCATTCAAAACACCTTGATGGATTTTTTACAATCGGTTATCTTACCCAACCAACCATTTAAAATTGCGCATCGTTGGAGTGGTATTTTAGGTGTCGGACAGCAAAAAGCGCCAATTGTACAGAAATACAGTCCACATATAGGCGTAGCAGTACGTTTGGGAGGAATGGGGGTTGCCATAGGCAGTTTAGTAGGAGAGAAGGGGGCAAAATTATTTATATAAAAAATCTCAAATATTATGAAAAAATCATTGCTATTATTCGCTTTATTCCTTTTGCTATCTAGTTCAATAACTTGGGCTTTGCCGACAACAAAACCAATCCCCGAAAAAACAGAAGCTGTTTCTGCTAAAGCACAAAAAAAAGCACAAAAGCAACAAGAGAAATGGCAGAAGAAAAAAGGAAAATTAGAAAAGAAATTTCAAAAACTAGAAAAGAAGTTAGTTAAAAAAGGAATCGACACGACACAAGCTAGAAATGGATTGTGGGATGATGAGACCTTTAAGTTAGGCGCATTAATAGCACTTGGCGGCTTATTATTAACCATATTGGGGGTATTACCTATATTAGGAGGCATCTTTTCTTTAATAGGAGGTTTGATGATGATTGTTGGTGTAGGATTAATGATTTGGGTATTGATAGAATCTTATTAATGCCTGATGCGCTTCAATAAGGAATAAAAAATAAGCCTTGTAATAAGTAAATATTACAAGGCTTATTTTTTCAATTTGATTGTCTGGTAAATTATCCGCCAGTTTCTTGCTTTAGTTGCTTCATCTGAGCGGCCCAAAGTTGGGAGCTATCTTTGACCTCATCTTCGTCACAATAATCCGTTATTTCCATAATACTAGTACCTGTGATAGCGGACTTGGACATTCTAAATTCTAAATATTCGTCCTCATTATCAGCGTCTTCCCACTTAAAGCGAAGTCTTTCATCTTCGATGTCTTCTACCAAAGTAGCAACTTCTTCAGAACCTTCCCAGGAGAAGGTATAAACACCATCAGCTGTTATATCTACTTCATCACAAAACCACCGAATTAGGGTAGCTGGAGTCGTTAGAAAACGATATAATATAGTTGGCGAAGCACGAAAAATAAATTCTAGATTTATTTGTACTCTTTTCATGATTGGAAAAGATTTAATTATGATAAAAAGCATTTCTACATATATTGGGTAGCGTTACCTTTTATCAATGCTGTAAAAAAAAATGAGATGATTGATTTTGTATTTTCTTTTGAAGAATGTTTTATTTTTCTCATTCTCAAAAGCGTATGTCTCTGGATATATTATATATCGTTTAGTGTTGGTGATTTAACGAATCTTTATTTAGGAGAGTGTGCTACATCTATATCAATTTTCTTCCCTTTGGCGCAATAAAACCTAAAAAAACCATATTTCCAAATATATAAGAAAAAAATGTTGAAAAAGGGGCTACTCTAGAAATAGAAAAGGGAAAAAACTATTTAAAATTGACAAAAAAGTAAAAAATAAATTAAAATGCTTTCAGAACTTTAAGTGCTGAAAGCATTTTGACTAATTTTTAGTCTATGGAGACCTTACTACCAATGGTAGGTCAGTTCTCTATTCTCAAAAGGAAGGAGTCTTGAATTTTAATCTCTAAAATCAACTAAAGCAATATCAAAAATTAGCATAGTATTTCCAGATATAGAACCATTTCCTTCTTGACCATAAGCTAAATCAGATGGAATTAGGAAAGTACCGATGCCTTCTCTTTTCAGAAGTGGAACTACTTCTTGCCATCCCCTAATTACAGAATTGAGTTCAAAAGTTGCAACAGGATTGGATTGGTCGAACGTAGTACCGTCAGCAAAATAACCTTTATAACTTACTGTTACCGTTGAGGAAGCAGTTGGATGATCACCTGCACCAGCTTCGGAAATAATATAAAAAATTCCAGATAAGGTCGAGTCCGCAACTAGATTATTGTCAGCTAAATAATTTCTAATTTTATTTCGCTCAAATTTCTTTTGGTCAACTATTTCAATATCAAAAGCTATGACCGTATTTGGTTGAATGGGACCACTTCCTATTTGTCCAAAACCTAATTCAGATGGTAAAAATAGCGTACCTTTTCCGCCAACATTAAATAATTGTAGCCCTTCTTTGAAGCCAGCTATAAGATCATCGCCTACATTTATAGTAGATGGGCTACATGATTCGTCTGGTGTAAAGGAAGTCCCGTCAAGTAAATAACCTTTTATCAAAACATTTACCGTAGAATTGACGCCAATAAAATCACCGCTTCCTTTTTCTTCAATGATATAATGTAGTCCAGAAGATGATTCTTCTGCCGTTAAATTATTTGTTGTTAGATAATTTTTTATTAAAGCTTTATCTGTAGCTAACTGTTCTACGGGATCTACTGCTGGAATGGCAAGGTCATCATTGCCACAATTACTAAAGAAAATCCCTAGAAATAGAATAGGTAATAAATATTTCATCTTTTGAGAATGGTTGATGTAAAAAGGTAATAGGTTGAGGAGGAAATGAGATTAATGAGGTCATATTGGAGAGGTCCTCTAAATTCCACCTCATCTACTCATTAATCTCAATTCCTCATTACCTAGAAACTTTGTACTAGTATTTTTTTTAAAGAAAATTGATTAATTCTATATCAAAAATAAGGACTTGATTAGGGTCAATGCCTCTAGTTCCAAATTCTCCATACCCTAAACTAGAAGGGATAAATAATTTTCCTTTTCCACCTTTTTTAAATAAAGGAACACCAACACCCCAGCCTCTTATGGTATTTTGTAAAGACGTTTGAAAAGCATCATTTTCATCAAATACGGTACCATCAGGTAGATAACCTTTGTATTTAATGATTACGGTAGAAGAAAAAGTCGGATTGCCACCTGCTCCAGGTTCTTCGATGATATACTGTAAGCCTAAGTCTCCGATTTCTGCGGTTAAATTATTGGCTGCTAGGTAATCTTCAATAATTTTTGTGTCGACCTCTAATTGGTCATTATAGCTAAGCCGTTCGGTATCCTTACCACAATTCATAAATAGTATTCCAAGGAATAAAATAGGTAGTAAATTTTTCATGTTTATAGGTTTTTGATTTTAAACAAGTTTTTTATATTTTAAAAAAAGACGAAAGTAGTAACTTTTTAAATCAACGACTAATTTACTGGATTAGCTGCGCAGCAAATTAGGAAAAATAAGCTTGATGGAATCATTTTGTAATTATATATGCAGTAAATTGTAGATGACTCAAAGCATAGAAATACAATTAAACTTTCTTGGTGCTTAGTTTAATTAATTACTGGATTTTATTATTTTTAGTGGTGAACTACGTACCCCTTGGACTTCCAACTGAACAAAATAGATTCCTGTATCCCAATCTGCTCCAAATTCAAAAATGCGATTTCGTTGTCTAATGCTTTGCTTGCTTATTTGTCTGCCTAATAGGTCCGTAACAATTATTGTAATAGCAGTTTTTAATGCTGCTACCTCGAATTGAATAGTCGTATTTTGAATGAATGGATTAGGATAGGCAGTAAATTGCTCAATTCGAGGTAAAGTGTGAGGAATAGTTTGCGGAAGGGAGTCTGGTACTAAAAAAAGGTCTATTATAGTTAATTTTCCATTTTTTAAGGTAGCAGAAACTGTTTTTGTTTGATATCCTTCTTTAGAAAAACTAACATCGAAAATACCAGCAGTTACTTGCCCTGTTTTATAATCACCTGCAATATCACTTTTTTCACTATTTTGTTCTGAAGAAAGAATACTTACCTGAACCTCATCTAATGGCAAACAACTGATAGAATCAATTATAGCACCTTCTAAATAGCATGCCTGAGTATAAGTTGGTTTTAATACATATAAACCAGTGCTAATGTCAGAGGCGATGATGGTGCCAGATTCAAAAAATGGAAAAGCCCCCCAAACACCGTTGAAACTACCATTCTCACCTGAAAAGGTATCGTAATTACCTACTTCTATTAAATTACCTGGTCGATTTGCGTCTGTAATAATTACGCCCTCTGTGTAATAGGAAGTAATTAAAAAACCATCTTTGACATGGATATTATGAGGAATTAAACCTTCGCCTATTGAACTTAGTGGTCGAAATTCATCTAATAATTTAATATCCTCTATATCCGAAATATCATAAGCGCCTATTGGGGCATCTCTTTTTTCGTCGGTTGTGAAGATTACTTTACTATCATCTGACAACCAAGCATTATGCGTAAAAAGAAAAGGTGTTGTTTGACTACTAATCGTAAAAATACTATCCTTGTTGGTCATATCTTGAATGGTAAAAGCCCCATTAAAAATATCAGAACTATAAATAAAATCACCTCTTGTATATACATCATGGGCATATACGGGGGCTGCAGCACTTACATATATCGGATTGCCTGGGTCAGTGAATAAATCAAGGATGATAATCCCTCCATTATTGATATTACAGCCTGCAAGAAAACCATAACCTGTTGCTTCATCAATATAAATATTATGACAACTATTTAATAAGCCTAATGCTGGTAGAAGAGGCGTCCAAAAATAGCTATCCGTAGAATCTGGTGCGTTGGGTAAATTCTTTAGATTAATAATTTGAAGTCCTCCTGAGGATTCATTAACAAAATAAGCAAACTCACCATAAGTTTTGGCATCTCGCCAAGTAGAACGAGGTCCTTCAATGATAGCCACTCTTTCTGGGGCAGCAGGATTTCTAATATTTTCAATAGCGATACCTCCATGTAAACAAACCAAGGCATACTCCCTTCCTAAACTATCTGTATAGCCCCATATATCGCTAAGCTTGTCCTCATAAGTAATATTAGCCTGCAATTCCATATTAACTTGCCCAAAAACAAAGCTATGTAGCAGTATAAAAAATGCTATTAAATTTAAAATTTTCATCATCAGTTTATTGAAAAGGAAAGTAAAAAATAAGTGCTCAAATTTCTAAAATGTAATCATTGAAAATCAATGTTTTACATGTTCATCGTTCATCCCCGATAAAAATCGGAATTTCGTTTTACTCAACATTTATAGTTCATCGTTTCCTAAAAAAAATAGCGTAGATGGTCGTTTGTTTTGGAACTATTTCTAGAAAAGTACAAAAGTATTACTTTTTTGTAAGGGGAATAATTTACTTGAATATAGTTACTGTAAGAATGAAGACAGAAAATAAGTTAAGCAAATTCTCAATAGCCAATTACCGACATTAAATTCAACTATTAAAATTAGAAAACGGCTATTTATCGAAATAAATAACCGTTTTCTAGTTGCTTAGTCGGCAAAGATAATGCCTATATTAATATCGTTTCCAAACGATGAAAGAGGAACTACCCAAACAGACTTTGTAATTTCATAGCAACGCCCATATCTCCATCTACCTTAATTTTGCCGCTCATAAAAGCAGACATGGGGTTTAAATTACCACTAATTAGGGCTTGAAAATCATCAATAGATACATTAACCGTACAATCGGCAGCTTCATCGTTGACAGAAACCACATTAGATTCCCCTGTACCATCAATGAATAATTGTTGACCACCCATATCGAATTTTAAGGTTTTTCCTAATGGTTTAGCATTAGCTGCTTGTTGCTGAATACCTGCTACTAAAGTATCAATGGATGCCGCTTGACCTGCTTCCTTCTTGACTGATTTTACAGGACTAGGTTTAGGACTATTGCTACTACCAACTGCCACTTTCTTATCCGTCCGTGGTGCCGCTTTATAGCCAACATCTTCAATAATCATCTTGGAAATAATTTCTCGCATAATTTCAGAAGAACCACCACCAATAGTACCCACTCTCACATCTCTATACATTCTAGCTAATGGATATTCTTCCATAAAGCCATAGCCACCAAAAAACTGTAGACATTGAGTCGCTACTTTCTCAGCAAGTTCAGAAATTAATAATTTTGCCATAGAACATAACTTCACATCGTAGATGCCATCTTGGTACATTTTGGCACAAGTATAAGTAAAGGCTTTAGCAGCTTCAATTTCTGAAGCCATTTGGGCTATTTTATGGCGCAAAACTTGGAATTTATTGATTGGTTTACCAAATGCGTGTCGTTCAGACATATATTGCAGCGACTTTTCAATAGCTACCTCCATGGCAGTAATTCCTGCTGGAAGTCCGCAAATTCGCTCTAATTGCAGCCCATTCATCAAATAATAAAAACCTCGACCTTCTTCCCCAACTAAATTTTCAACAGGGACCTTGACATTATCAAAGCTTATTTCAGCGGTATCAGAAGAATGCCAACCTAGTTTTTTTAATTTCCGAGTAGAAACGCCTTCCATTGATTGTTCAATGACTAATAAACTGACGCCGCTAGCGCCTCTACTTGGATCTGTTTTAACGACGGTAACTACAAAATCGCCATAAACACCATTTGTAATAAACGTTTTAGACCCATTAACAATATAATAATCTCCTTCCCTAATGGCTTTTGTTTGTATGTTTTGCACATCAGAACCAGCTCCAGGTTCTGTAATGCCGATAGAAGAAATTATTTCTCCTGCAATAATGCCTGGTAAATATTTTTTCTTCAAATAAGCTGACCCATACTTTAAAATATAAGGCCCAGACATATATTGCACCACTTGTTGTGTAATCGCAAATCCACCCGAATTACAGCGACCTAACTCCTCATTAAATACCACGTCATAGAAGAAATCTAGACCCATTCCACCATATTCTTCAGGATAGGCGAGTCCTAAAAAGCCCATATCACCCATTTTTTTCCAAATATCTCTTGGTGTCCGACGGTCTTCCTCCCATTGGTCAATATTAGGGATGGCTTCTTTTTCCAAAAAAGTTCTGAATGATTGACGGAATAACTCATGTTCTTCTGTAAAATAGTAACTATTCATATAATTTTTTTTGGCTAAATTTAACGAATTATTATAATCTTATAGCGAAATTTCGCTAAATTTGCTGCCTCCATCGTATTTATGACTTTGCGCTGATAAAAAGAGCAGATTTACTTCTCTTAACTACCAAATCTTAATCTCCTTTAAACCCATTCTTTCTCTAAATTTGCATAAATTCCTAAAACTGATTATTGAACAAAATAAAGTAGCGGTATATTTAGTACGAAAATACTAATTTAAGTCTAACATTTAAACTTAAAACCCAAAAACTTGTTTTGTTTATTACTACTAAAATTTTTTTAGGGATAAAAAATTCCTAACTTTGTGTTTTTGGAATAAAATTTTCAATATAAAATTCTAAGAGGTATGATTTAATACAATTTTTAATTTTGTATGGAAAAAAGTATTTTGAGAAAGGTACTGAAATTTAATACTAAGAAAAAATATACGGAAATATTACTGCATGTAACGAATTTACTAAATTAAAAACCTATGACAAGTACTATTGAAAATTTTGAAGATATGACTAAACCTTCTCTTTTCTGGTTAACCACCGAAATAGGACGAGCGGCTACAGAATATAGTTTCTCCATTCCCTTCCGAACCCTTTTCCATAAATCAGCAGTCGGAGATGGCCATCCAGTATTGGTTTTACCTGGATTTATGGCATCAGATAAATCGACAACGGCGCTTAGAAACTTCATCGAAAAAAACGGTTATCAGGCTTATGCTTGGGAATTGGGCCGCAATAAAGGCGAAGTAGAAATACTAGATTTATTATTTCTAAAGTTGGAAGAAATTTATGAAGAAACTGGTCAAAAAGTGAGTGTAGTAGGTTGGAGTTTAGGAGGTGTTTTGGCAAGGCAACTAGCCAAAGGCAAACCACACCTAGTTCGTCAAGTGATTACCCTAGGTTCTCCATTTAGAGATATTGCGGCACCAAATAATGCCTCTTGGATTTATAATTTAATTTCTGGCGGAAAAAGAGTAGTGGACTTAGACCCTGAGTTATTAACGGATCTTCCAAAACCTGCACCTGTACCAACTACTGCGGTTTATTCTAAAGAAGATGGCGTTGTAGCATGGGAAGTATGTATAGAAGAAAAGGAGACCGCTATTCATCAAAATATTCAAGTAAGAGGGAGTCATATTGGACTAGGTTTCAATGCGGCGGTATTAAAAATTATAGCAGATAGGCTACAATTGAAAGCCGATAATTGGGCGCCATTTAAATCTAATAATTTTGTAGAGGATTTTTTGCTTTATCCTTCACTATAGATTTCTAATAAAAATATACAGAAAGGCTCAATCATTAATTAAAATGATTGAGCCTTTTGTATATCTATGATGAAAGTGTCGATAAATAAGGAGTATGACTATCACTCATCACTCATCACTCATCACATCACATCACATCACATCACTACTTAATAGCCTCCCCACCCCGAGTCCGAGTCCGAATCCGAATAGCATCCATCACATCATAGACAAAAATCTTTCCGTCTCCCACATTACCCGTCGAGGCATTATCTAAAATAGTATTAATACAGGTCTCTAAGTTTTTATCACTTATTACACAGATAATTAACACTTTATTCCTTAAAATATTAGATTTTTCTGTACCTCTATAAACTTCAGAATAACTTTTTTGTAAACCAGTTCCTTTTACATTAACGACGGTCATACAAGGGATTCCTGCAGCTTTTAAACCTATTTGAACATCCTTCAATTTAGAAGGATTTATGATTGCTTCTACTTTTTTCATTTTTTTAATAATTAAAAGTCATCACAGCTATTTTTGTGGAAGACTCGTTAAAAATTGGTCCTATCTAAATGTAAATTTAATTAAATTCTGATTCCTTCTAGGCCATTTCTTACTTTTAATCATTACATCTAAATAGCACCTTTAAAATTATACCGTTCAGGGTACAATACCGAAAAATGGTTGGTTGCCTATCTGAAAAATCATACATCTTAAATCATACATCATAAATCATATATCTGTCACGTTTTATTTAGGTGGATTTATGATTTATGAACTATGATTTAAGATTTGACTATCTTCAATAGCATCACCTATAATTACATCTTAGAGTATCTTTAATACCTACTCATACTCTGAATAAGCCTCCACACCAAATTCCGCTGCATCAATTCCCGCTAATTCTTCTTCTCTACTCACTCTAATACCCATGGTCATATCCAGAACTTTCATCAACCCATAAGTCACGATAAAAGACATCGCTGCGATAGCCACTACACCGGTTGCTTGTACAATTAGTTGACCAGCACTTCCTGTAGTCAATAAACCATTTTCCGTAGCAAATAAACCCACTGCTAAAGTGCCCCAAACACCATTTACACCATGTACCGCAACTGCTCCAACAGGATCATCAATATGCATTCTATCTATGGTAATGACCGCAATATCAACTAAAATACCTGCAATCAATCCAATTACAATCGCTGACCAAGGATCCACTACATTACAACCTGCTGTAATTCCCACTAATCCTGCTAAGACACCATTGATAACCATCGTAATATCCACAACACCATGTCTCATTCGAGTATACATCATAGTCGCTACCCCCCCCGCAGCAGAAGCTAAAAAGGTATTCGTAGCCACAGTACCAATCATTTCCCAATTTCCGACAGCCGCTAAAGTAGACCCTGGATTAAAGCCAAACCAGCCAAACCATAAGATAAATGCCCCTGTTGCAGCTAAAGGTAAATTATGACCAGGAATAGCATTAATACTACCATCGGCGTTATATTTACCGATTCTTGGCCCTAGCACAATAGCACCTGCTAAAGCGGCAAATCCACCCATGGCATGTACGGCCGCTGAACCAGCAAAATCATTAAATCCTTTACTAGCTAACCAACCATCAGGATTCCAGACCCAATTGGCTGCCAATGGATACATAATTGCACAGAAAAGAATGACAAAAACGACATAGACCCAATTTCGCATCCGTTCTGCCAGAGCACCAGAAACAATAGAGACTGCTGCAATCGCAAAGCCTAATTGAATAAACCAGAATAATTTATTGGAAATAGTCAATCCTAAATCTCGATCAGTAATCCCCATCTCAAAGGCGAAGTATCCATTGGATTCTCCATAGGCAATACCAAATCCGATGGCAAAAAAGGCAAGACCACCGAACATAATGTCTATCATTATTTTCGCAATGATACTCATGGTATTCTTAGACCGAATAAAACCTGCTTCTAAAAGCGCAAAACCACCCTCCATTTGGAAGATAAGTGCTGCGCATAATGCCACCCAAACAGTGTCTATGGCATTAATATTCCCTGCGATAGCATCCGCATTAGCTGCTATCTGGGTTGTAACTTCCGTTAAACCTTGCATAATCGTTTTGTTTATAAATAATGTGTGTAAAAATTCTTCGTCCAGTATCGAAGAATAACTTAATTTGTTAGCTTCCTGTTCTTAGAAGCCTAATATCTTAGTATTGGTTTTAAAATTGGTCAAGGTTAGTGACGTCGTAATAAGCTGATTTTTAATACCTTATCGTATTAAAATTTCATATTATACAAATCGGGTAAGTTTTTTGCAATGCGCAAATTTAATAGAAATATAAAGTTTATTAAAAATTATATGATGTTAATTAAATCCTTTATTTTATTCAGATTATAATTTTGTTTTATAGAAAATGTCAATATTTTATAGAGCTTAAAGTTATTTTAATATAATGTTATACTAAAAACAAAGATAGGTTTTAGGTTTTTATATTGTTTTTTTGAAAAAATAAACCTTAAATCTATCCATAAGAAATCAAAATCCGTGATAAAAAATCTCCATGGTACTTCTCATCCGTGGTAAAAAACATCTGTGGTACTTCTCATCCGTAGTATATTTAAATCCGTGAGAAAACTCAGGCAAGAATGCCTAAGGTACGGCAAAAAATATCCGTGGCGAAAAGTCCCCTAATGGTACAATTTATAAGTCTTTGACAGATTAACTTGTATTGTTGCCTTGTTGTCGATAAAACATGGCAACAACGCAACATGGCAACCTTAAATATTAGTTGTCAATCATTTATAAATCAACCCACTAATCTTAAATATCCTTCATAGACAACTGAATTCGATTCCGAACCTTATCCACTTCCACAACCCGAACCTGCACCTGTTGCTGCAACTTAACCACATCCGCAGGGTTTTTAACAAATTTATTAGCCAACTGAGAAATATGCACCAAACCATCTTGCTTAACCCCAATATCCACAAAAGCACCAAAATTGGTAACATTCGTAATAATACCAGGAAGCACCATACCAATATTTAGGTCTTCCACCGTCTTAACAGAATTAGAAAACTCAAAAGATTTGGCTTTTCCTCTAGGGTCTAAACCAGGCTTATCCAATTCCTTAATAATATCTTTCAGCGTAGGCAAGCCAATAGTAGCTTTTACGTAATTATTTAAATCCAGTTTTTTTTGTAATAATTTATTATCAATTAATTCTTGCACGGAGCAATTTAAATCGGCAGCCATTTGTTTGACAATCGGGTAACTTTCAGGGTGAACAGCAGTATTATCCAAAGGATTTTTACCTGCGTGAATTCTCAAGAATCCAGCACATTGCTCAAAAGCCTTATCGCCCATTCTAGGCACTTTTTTAAGTTGTTTTCTATTGCCAAAAGCTCCGTTTTCTTTTCTAAATTCCACAATATTACCAGCCAAAGTAGGGCCTAATCCAGAAACATAAGTCAATAAGTGCTTACTAGCTGTATTTAAATTAATCCCGACCGCATTGACACAACTTTCCACAACTCTATCCAAACTGTCTTTCAACATCCCTTGATGAACATCATGCTGATATTGACCAACACCAATGGATTTAGCATCAATTTTTACCAATTCCGCCAATGGGTCCATCAATCGTCGACCAATAGATACCGCCCCTCGAACCGTTATATCTTTATCAGGAAATTCCTCTCTAGCTATCTGAGAAGCAGAATAAATAGAAGCACCACTTTCATTCACCATAAATACTTCTACGGGATGGTCAAAATCAACACTTCTAAACAAAGAAAGGGTTTCTCGACCAGCTGTACCATTTCCTACGGCAATAGCTTGAATATCAAATTGATAGACTAAATCTTTGATTTGACGGACTGCCGTAATTTTATCAGACTGAGGCGGATGCGGGTAAATTGTCGAATTATCCAATAAGTTACCACTTTCATCCAAACAAACCACTTTACAACCCGTCCTAAAACCAGGGTCTATCGCTAAAATTCTTTGTTGCCCTAAAGGAGCGGCCAATAGTAATTGCTTCAAATTTTCTGTAAAAACCTTAATTGCTTCTTTATCTGCAATTTCTTTATACTTATTCCGAAATTCTGTTTCAATAGAAGGCGATAATAAACGTTTATAGCTATCCTCTAAAGCCAATTTAACTTGTGCAGTAGCAGGTCCATAACCTTCTAGATAAAGTTGCTCCAAACGATACATCGTATCTGCTTCATCAGGAGAAATAGATACCCGTAAAAAGCCTTCCTCTTCCCCTCTACGCATAGCTAAAATCCGATGCGAAGGGCAACGTTTTAGCGGTTCTTCAAACTTAAAATAATCTTTATATTTAATGCCTTCTACATCTCTTCCACGAGCTACTTTTGCCTTGATTACCGCAGTTTTATCAAAGGCAAAGCGAACTTTATTTCTAGATTGCTCATCCTCATTTATCCACTCAGCGATAATATCTCGACTACCCGCCAATGCGGCATCAATATCAGGCACTTCAGTTGTCAAATATTGCCCTGCCAAGGATTCGATTTGGTGATTATTTTGTTGAAAGATAGCGGTTGCCAAAGGTTCTAAGCCTTTTTCTCTAGCAGCGGTGGCTCTCGTTTTTCGTTTCTTTTTATAAGGTAAATAAATATCTTCTAATGCAGTTAAGTCAAAGGTGTTTACAATCCTGTCTTTGAGCGCATCCGTTAACTTTCCTTGTTCCCCAATGGCTTTCAGAATAGTCTCTTTTCTTTTCTCAACCTCTCTAAATTTATCTAAGGCGGTTTTAATATCTGCAATAGCGACCTCATCTAAAGAACCCGTCATTTCTTTCCGATAACGAGAAATAAAGGGAATAGTCGCTCCCTCATCCAATAATTTTATCGTATTTTCAACGCCGCGTTTAGGAAGGTGTAATGATTTGGTAATCAAGTGAATAGGTGTAGTATCCATATTTGTTTTATGCCTTGTTATCTTAAAGTAAGAAGAATGAATAACAAAAACACAAAGCTATGATATTGACACCAAAAATCAAGGGCTAAGAATGATTAGTTTAACAAATAATCGAAATCAAATACGAAGTCAACCTACTTTACAAGCAAGTTCAAACTATAGCGCGTCAGATGAAAAGTTGATATTAAAAAATTATTTAATATTTAACCTAGCTCGTCAAATCCGTTGCCATGCATCCGTTGCCAATCAATATATACAAGTGGCAACGGATGTAGGGCAGCGGATAATTTTCAATTTTTTACCTGACTATTTATAAAGAATATCCACAATAATAGCACCTCAGCTAATAAAGTGATGAAATCCGTTGTTCTAAAGTCTGTTTTATCTGTGGCAAAAAACACCTAACAGAATCCCTGAAGCACTTTCCCATCAACCGAAATCAGCCGATCCAAACGTATTTTATCCCCATCTTTCAGTAACATAAATTCTGCGGCATCAATAATTTTAAAATCAGTAATAACGGCGAATTTCTCTAATTGGCTTCCTGTTTCATCCAAATAGACAATCGAGCAATTTTTTTGACGAATCGCCAATAATTCTAATTCATCATAAAAGTGGCAACTAATGGGTTGATATTTTTGACTCATATATATAAGTGGTTAGTTTTTCAGCAGACCTCCAAGTGGTCTTCAAGCCTTGGAGTGTCTAATTATAAATAAAATTAAACATAAAGAATCGTGAAAATCAGTATCCTCAAAACATTTTCAGCAATTCTTGACGTTCTTTATTTCAGCTAGAAACAACAAGAACTATTGGAAAGTTAAAGAATTCAATTTATTTTGAGCCAGAAATCAATTAATTTGAAACAATCAAAAACATATATTTATTTTTTATTAAGCGGACTAACCATTATTATACTATCTTTTGCTTGTGCTAACGGTCGATTAGGGGGGGATTGGGCAGTGTCAAGAACACAAATTGCTGAAGGAGAAGGAAATGGAGATATTCCTGCTATTAACAATCCTAAATTCACGAAAGCGAAGGAGGTTTCTTTTCTAACGGATTCTAGCATTATTATTGGGATGAAGGTAGGAACAACCATTCGTGCTTATCCCTTAATTATTATGGATTGGCATGAAGTGGTTAATGATTGGGTTGATACATTACCTATTGCAATGACTTATTCGGCTTTATCAGGTAGCAGTATTGGATTTGATAGAAGAATTAAGGAGCAAGTGTTAGAATTTAGAGTCTCTGGCTTATTATATAATTCCAATACGATTTTTAATGAATTTGAAACTTTTTCGGATTGGTCTCAAATGTTAAGAAAAGGCATAAGAGGTGATTTTTCCGAAATAGCATTAAGTGATTTCTCCGTATTTGAAATGAAATGGGGCAAGTGGAAAAATTTATTTCCTGAATCAGAAGTATTAAATTTAAACACCAGTTATAATCGACCTTATGGGACTTACCCTTATGGCGATTATCAAACCGATGCGACTAAAATTTTATTTAACTTACCTTTAGATGCAGACTCTCTCAATACTATTTTACCTTTAAAAGAAAAAATATTAGGGGTAAAGATTAATGAGATTGTCAAAGGATACAGGCAAACGCATTTTTCGGCAGCGGGCTTTTCGTTAATTCAGGAGGAGGTAAATGGCGAATCGATTATTATTATAGGAAGTAATGAATTTGATAGTATGATTGCCTACAGTGCCAAAACAAGCGATGGGCAGACCCATCAATTTATGTTATCCGAAACAGGCGATACGGTTTTATTAATTGACGAGGAGGGCAATCAATGGACCATTTTCGGTGAATCTGTTGAAAATAAGGACATTCGATTGCAACAATTAGTCTCAAATACGGCTTATTGGTTCACTTGGGCAACATTTTACCCAGAAATAGAAATCTTTAACTAAAGATAAATTGTTTAAAAGATATTTATTTTGACTTAATTTACACAAAAAACATCCTTTATAAAACACACTTAATTAGCTGTGAATTACATAAACTTATTTAACATGAAATTACCATTAATTCAAGGAATGACAATTACTAAGCTCACAAAAACTTTTACCTTAGTGGCTATTTTTTTAGTCAGCTTTAATATTGAAGTAGATGCTCAAAGAGATAGAAATAGAGACAAAAAAAGTCAAAATAAGACAGAAGACTATTTTGATGAAAGTGGAGTAGGGAGTTTTCGTTTTTGGTATGGTGGTGGTCTAGGGTTAAATTTTGGCTCAGGGATAAATAGATTTGGTCAGCAAACTAGTCAGTTTAATTTTTCAATTTCTCCAATGGTTGGTTATAAAGTAACCCCAGAGTTTTCAATCGGTCCTAGAGTGGAATTGTCTTATTTTCATTTACGAACAGGTAATGGAAGTAATGTTGCAAAAGCTAATTTTTTCAATTACGGAATTGGAGCTTTTACTAGATATAAACTTTTTCAACAATTTTTTGCTCATGCTGAATATCAAATCGAAAGCTCAAAACTAGATGGTGTAAATCGACGGTCTGTGAATAATTTCTTTTTAGGCGGTGGCTATACTAGCGGTGGACAAATAGGATATGAAGTATCCATCTTATGGAATCTCTTAGAGGATACAGTTGACCTGCCATTAGATTATAGAATCGCTTTTACGTATAATTTTTAATAGAAAACGAGAAAATTTGATAGTGTATTATACTAGAAACGGTCAAGTTTTGTGAATTGTTAAGAAAATCTTAACAAAAATATAACTATTTGATTATCAATGTTAAAACTAACGTTTTGCAAGCATAAATCTTGGATTTAAAATCAAAATACTTGACCGTTCAGAGTATAGTTGATTAATCCAAGTTGCGGACAACTGGTAGCCTTTAGGCTTTCCCGTCACCGACCTTTAGGTCGGACTCCCATACTTGAACAGGCCTCAAGCCCCTGTAGTATCTTATTTCTGTGTGCAAAGACAAATCAACACTTTTACACATCACCGAAAAATTTTAAGTTAGAAAAAAACGCGATGGAAGGTCTCTATCGCGTTTTTTTATTGCACAGCTTCTTTCCGTTTTGTATCACTCAATTGCTCTAAAATCCATTTGGCTAACTCAGCAGGATATTCCATCGGCACCAAATGTCCTGAATTAGGGTATTCTAGAAAATCATTATGAGGCTGAGCTTTTTTCCATTCCGACCAAACAGCAGCAGTAATGACATTAGAATATTGACCTTTAATAGCTAAGATTGGAATATCGAGTTTTTTTAATGCTTTTAATAGAGAAGGAGCGGTAATATAAACTTGCGTTTCCCATTTCTTTGGATAAGTTAGCGTAACCTGTCCATTTCCATTTGCTTTAGTACTTGCCTTTACAAAATCCCATAAAGCGCTATCGGAAAACCCCCTGAATACTTTTTTAGTCCGAAACGAATCAAATACCATCTGCTGATTAGCCCATATATCTCTTCGTTTAGCTGATAACTTTGCCATAGGGATAATTCGCTTTCTTAGAAAGTGAGGCAGCAAGTCAGTGAATTGAGTATAGTGCTTTGGAAAGATGACAGGGTCAATTAATACCAGTTTTGAAAATAAGTCTGGACGTTTGATAGCAGCAATAATAGAAACGACGCCGCCCATGGAATGCCCAACGCCTATAACTTGTTTTAACTGTTGCTGGTCAAAGAATAAGATTAAATCATCAGCTAATTGATGCCAAGATTTAAAGGTTATTGGATTACTATTTTCCCAAAGCGGACGTTGATACATCCCTAATACCTTATAATTATCAAGAAATGGTTGAAATAATTGTTGGTAACAACCTGGAGGATAGGCATTTGCATGGGCAAAATGAACGATTGAACCTGTACCTCCAAAATTGTGAAATGGAATAGTCATGTTAAAGTAGATTTTGTAACTTTTAGCCGCTAGTGGACGAGATGATAATGAAAAAAATACCACCTGAACTTATCGGATATTTATACTTTTTTCAACAGTTGGTTGGTTAGATTGTTTAGAATTGAAACACATAAACTACAATAAAAAAAGGTCCAATGTTTTACCATTGAACCTTAGCGGAGGAGGAGGGATTCGAACCCCCGATAGACTCTCGCCTATGCTAGTTTTCAAGACTAGTGCATTCAACCGCTCTGCCACTCCTCCATTCAAACCTTACAGTGATTTTGAATTTGCGAGCGCAAAGATAAGACTCTTTATTGATAATAGAAAGTATTTAATCAATAAAATTTAAAATATTTTTATTTTCCTTATTTTGTTACATTCCAATATAATAGAATGCGCGGATTTATGCAGAATATTGTTCAGAAAAAGGCGCTTTTTTAGCCCGAAGGATAAATTCCCAACAAGCTCTCAACTACTTACTTACGTCTTATGATTTGAAACAACCTACTTGGAGCCTCTATACAAGAAACGTATTTTATCTTTATTATTTAGTACCATTAAATGCATAACCGATACATCTACTAATAAATCCTTCGATTGAATCGGAGCAAGCTTGTTGCAAATCAAAAGTAACGATGTTTAACGTATTTTTTATCCGTTACTAAGTTGTGAGTATCGCCTTGATTAATCCAGATTAGGCAATCTAAAGAAAAGGATTTAGGAGCAATTTATTTTTGAGCATAAATTATTTGAAATCCTATTTTTGAAATTTAAAAGACTTTTCCTTGTCACAAATAAATTTTTTTGATACTTTTTTTAAAAATATATTTCAGCAGTTAGACGGATATATTTGATGTTTTGAAAGAAAAAAGTACGGCTATATATTTTATAGATATAGATAATTATAAATCCTAACAACTTGTAAATTAATTACTAAGGTGATGTTTTTAGAAAGAGAATAAATAATATTGAATAGTTAAGTATAAAAAACAGGTAAGATAATTGAAAAATGTGACAATGATAAATAGAGGTTTTAACCCTTTTCGATAAGAAATAAATTAAAAAAAATTAGGTATTAAGTTTCATTATTCATTTATTTTATTTTACTTTGTAGAAAACTACGTTTAAGTTCTATTCCAAAACTTTTTTTCCTCCTCAAACTAGTAATTAATTCAACTACTCCTCACCCTTTTTCTTTAATCGATTTATGTATTGAATTTATGTATCATGCTCTAGTCTTGATGTGATACCCTCCTAGGGTATTTCTTCACAGTAGATATTTTGCAAGAAGGTTACTCTCTTATTTTTCGATTTTCTAGAACTGACTTCAATAATACTACTTCTCTTAAATTCATCGCTTATGCAAGACTTGTTTAGGTCGCGGGCAAAAGTTTTAGCGAAAATTTCATTCCTCCTTAATTGAGTAATTAATTCACACCTTATTTTTTTCTAAAAAAACAAAAACTGTGCCAGCTCTTTCTTTGCTGGATTTTTTAAGTTTATTTTTTGTTTCAATCTTATTTTTTGTTTCAATCTTATTTTAATTTATTATTTTAAGTTTATTCAACCCTTTTTAAGCTAAGCTTATAATTGGAGTAGCATAAACTAGCTTTTCTTTAACTTTAAAAACGAACACTAATGATGTATGGATTTTTACTCTTTGTAACGTTGGTTATCGCCAGGTTGCTTCTTGTCCATGATGTTGGAAGGAAGTTAGGGGTTTCCATGTTACTAACTGTCGCGCTGATGTGTTTCATGTCTACTGACATGCAAGCTCAGCAAAAGATAGGAGGAGATGTCACAAATATTGACGATGGGTCGATATTAGAGCTTGAAGCTACAGATAAGGCTTTCATTCCACCTAGAATGACGTCAGTACAAAGGGATGGTATTCCAACGCCACTGACAGGGGCTATTATATATAATACAACCTTACAATGCCTTCAGGTTAATAAAGGTACACCACAAAATCCAGTTTGGGTTTGTGTCGAAGGCCAAGTAGGCCCTGTCGGACCAATGGGAGCACAAGGACCTCAAGGTGTTGCAGGACCTCAAGGACCTCAAGGCTTACAAGGTAAGGTAGGAGCACAAGGACCAGAAGGTAAAGTAGGACCGCAAGGAACTATGGGGCCTGAAGGACCTCAAGGAGTTCAAGGTTCGAAAGGTGCAACTGGTGCTGTCGGTCCAATGGGACCTGTCGGTCCAATGGGACCTGAAGGACCTCAAGGGGTTTCTGGTGCACAAGGACCACAAGGTTTACAGGGTAAAACTGGTCCACAAGGCCCAACAGGACTTACTGGCGCTCAAGGCCCAGCTGGCGCAAAAGGTGACAAAGGAGATACAGGCGCAACTGGAGCAACAGGGGCAGATGGAGCAAACGGAGCTGATGGCGCACAAGGTCCGGCAGGAGCTACGGGTGCGACAGGCGCAACAGGAGCAACAGGAGCAACAGGCCCACAAGGAGCGACAGGAGCTACGGGCGCGACAGGAGCGACAGGAGCGAGAGGAACAGCGTGTTGGGATTTAAATGCAAATGGCGCATTAGATGCGAATGAAGATACAAATGGAGACGGATTTGGAAATGGAGCAGATTGTCAAGGAGCGAAAGGAGATACAGGCGCAACAGGAGCAACAGGCCCACAAGGAGCGACAGGTCCAGCAGGGGCAGATGGAGCAAACGGAGCTGATGGCGCACAAGGTCCAGCAGGAGCTACGGGTGCGACAGGCGCAACTGGCGCAACAGGAGCAACAGGTCCAGCAGGGGCAGATGGAGCAAACGGAGCTGATGGCGCAACAGGAGCAACAGGAGCAACAGGCCCACAAGGAGCGACAGGAGCTACGGGCGCGACAGGAGCGACAGGAGCGAGAGGAACAGCGTGTTGGGATTTAAATGCAAATGGCGCATTAGATGCGAATGAAGATACAAATGGAGACGGATTTGGAAATGGAGCAGATTGTCAAGGAGCGAAAGGAGATACAGGCGCAACAGGAGCAACAGGAGCAACAGGTCCAGCAGGGGCAGATGGAGCAAACGGAGCAGATGGCGCACAAGGTCCGGCAGGAGCTACGGGTGCGACAGGAGCAACAGGAGCAACAGGTCCAGCAGGGGCAGATGGAGCAAACGGAGCAGATGGCGCACAAGGTCCGGCAGGAGCTACGGGTGCGACAGGCGCAACAGGAGCAA
>JAFMDF010000124.1 GCA_017857395.1 Bacteroidota bacterium
CCTGCTTTTCTTAATTTTATTTTTATCCTTTTTTTTAAGCGAACCTAGCGTTATCTTAAATGATTTACAAAAAAGACTGGATAAATTTCCTTCAACAACTAGAGTCTCGATTCGGTAACTCTTGATTCTACTTTAACTAATACCGAATATCAAAACCATTTATTTCAATCTAATCACAAACGAGACAAAAATTTAGAGGATATTGAATTGTATCACCTATTAATGGATTTTACTTCAATAATTTCAGACTAATTTAAATACATTACTTACTTTCTTTCTGGCTAGAAAGTTTAATTTTTTTCTTACAATCCCCACTTCTTATGCTTCACCTTCACCGCATAATCCAAAGGCAATAAAGCCGCGACTCGAAAACTAGCCCAATAGCCTGCTTCCTCCACTTCTGTCGGATTTAAAATAGAGCCAAATTTGTTGACTACGATTCTGCCATGTTTAGACCATAAATAAGATCGTGGAAGATTATTAGTGGTTTGTTTAAAATTACCAACTCTTCCAGCCATAGTAGCCCCTGCGTTTTTTCGTATGCCTTGGTTAATTTTAAGTTGATTATTCGTAATAGTTAAGATTCGATTGATAGAGATTTCGTATTTACCTTTCCGAAATTCCGTTATTAATAAAGAATCCGCAGCAATGGGTTCATAATTGATAAATTCTTCATTTTTACTAAATAAAGAATAGCCTACTTCATACCTATTTGTTATTCCATTTTGCTGAACTAAATTAGCAAAAAAATGTCTACTGGATTGTTCATAAACCTTATGACGGTTTCGTTTATATTTAGCGATTTCTTTTTTACTACCTCCTAATTCTTCAAAAAACACTTTCCCAAAATAGACTAAATCCCCTTCTTTATAAGACTTATAATCTTCTAAAAAAAACTGTACTTGATAGCCCAATACTTTATTTTCAATAATTAGTGACGTTTTTGATTCCGCAATTAACTTGCCTTTATCTTGCTTAAATAATAAGGCTTCTGGGTTAAGAATATGGATTAGTGCTTTGTCATAATCTTCGCCTAAAAATTCTGATTTGAAGCGTTTTAACCAACGAGACCGAACTCTCGGTTTTGCTTTTTCTACTACCACTGCTTCTTCTAAGACTAAACCACTTGGTGTTAGAAAAATAGTATCGGCTAAATTGGCTAAATCCTTGACCGCAAGCGAATTTAATTCATAATTTAAATGAGAAAAAACTAGTAAGAGGTCATGGGAAACTGCTGTTTTTAATTCAAATTGACCCTGTTTGTCTGTAATAGAACCCGTAGAACTATTGTCTAAAAAAACGAAAACATCTGTAATTACTTGGCGGCTTTCTTCATCCGCAACAATGGCTTTGATGGTTTGCGCATTGACAAGAGTAGTCGTTAGTAATAAAAAACTGATTAACCAAATTAAGGTATTTATCTTTTTCATTAGTTTTTAAATTCTGAAAATTTTTATAATGACAAACCGTAAACCGATTAAAATCTATTTTACAATAATCTTTGAGTGGGCGACAACAGGTAATCGAGTCTTACTAATCCCCTCCACAATTATATCATAAACACCCGTTCTATCGGAAGTATAAAATTCAATATAAGCTTCTCCTGATTCATTAAATTGAATAGTTGGTTCCCAATGTAAAGTAACTCTATTATCTGCTTTTCCGTTTTCTCGATTGGTTATATTATACGTTGGTATATAAAATTCTCTAGCGGCATCATATCCTTTAAAGGAGAAATTTTTAATGCCCTCGATTTCTTTTTCCTTTTTTTCTTGGTCTTGCGGTGATTTTAAATAAATCATCACTAAACCATTACTCCCTACTTCTCCAAATACACTCAATTTGTTAAGGCTACGGACTACATCAATAAAAGCAATATTAGCAGGATTAATGGAAGTAGCATATTCATCAGACACTAAAGCACCGTTAACCATGAATTTAGCATTATTAGAAATCGTAACATTTTTACTTAACCCAGTTTGCCGACCACGAATAATAACGCCTCCATTATCTATTTTCAAACCTGGTGCTCTTTGTAGAATAGCAAAAATATTATTATGCGCATTTGGGGCTATCACTTCGTCCATTCTTATCCTAGTATCTGGCCTTTTATACAACATGCCATCCTCATAATATTCAACGACTTTATCAATTTTTTTAGCAGTTACCGAAATGGAATCCAACTCAATTGACCATTCATCTATTTCATTATAAGCTACATCATTTTTATATTGGATATTTTCTAAATTAGATAATCCGTGTACCGTTGTTTTTTTACTATTCGCCAAGAAGTGAATATGCCTATCTTTTTTGTTAATCGGGACAGGCAATTTATTAACTAGCTCGATATTAATAGCTCTATCTCCTTTTAGCGCCAAGCTCCCTTTTTTTACTTTCTGCTGTTTTTTATTTAAGGTAGCTGCTTGCAAAACCATATCCGTGCCATTCATAACCTCTAAATTATCAATTAAAAATTCGCCCATTTCATCCGTTTCAAAAGGAACGAATGCCAAACTAGCAGATAGTTCTGATAAATAGCCTACTGCTTTTACTGGTTCATTATCCTTGTTCTTTTTAGTGATTTTCCCCGTAAGAGATAGACTTTGTTCTGGCGCATAAACCATTTCCTTAGTCGGTTCTTTTAATGCATTCTGCCAACTAAAACGTCGCCAACCTTGGGTCATTAATAATAAATCCAACGCTTGTTTAGTGGCTAATTTGGTATCTTTAAAATAAGCCATAGGGTTTTTGATGACTCCTTTTATATCCCCAGATAATAATAAATAACTCTGAATATTATCTTTATTAAAATTAGCGACTTCTAATGATTTATCAACTACACTTAAAGATAAATCAGCGGCAATCGTTTCTCCTTCATCATCGTAAATATCTAATTGTACTTGTACTTTCTCTCTTTTTCCATAAGTGGTTTGATTGGCGGTTATATCTACATTAAAATTATTAATGCCATCGTGGTTAAACACCAATCTTTCTGCTCTAGGTTGTCTCAATTTATCAAATAAAGTAAATTGTAAAATGCCCGAAGGTATTTCCGTTATAGCTATTTCAAAATTTATCCTTGCTTGCGGAGTTAGTTCTTCCTCAAAAAAAACTTGTCCCATTCCTTGTCCTATAAGATAGCCTCCATCTAAAATAGTGGGGTTATTAGTTGATATTTGCAGCTGAATATTATCTTCGGCTGTGTTATCCACCTTTATTACAATTCCTTCTGATAAAGCAGCAGGCAGGGTTTCTTTAAATTTTTCCCCATCATATAAACCTTCAAAAGTATAATCTTTGCCTACTTCTGGTTTTAAAGAAAATTCCCCAAACCCATTTTCATTAGTTGTAACATCGGCTATAATTGCTCCTTTTTCATTGATTAATTTCCCTGTTAAATTCATGCCTTCCCCAAAAGTATTCGTCGCTTTGATAGCTACTTTAGAAGTCAATCCTTGCACTAAATCTCCACCTTCTGGAAAAAACTGAATAGCCGTAGCCAATTTTCTAGTATTGGATACTTCGGCTAAGTTATTCACCCCATGGATATAAATCGCTTTTCTAAAAAAGAAATCCGTGTCAAAATTCTTCATGTACTGTGTATAGGCACGCAGTACATAATTGCCACCTTTATATTTACTAGTTATCTTGAAATCGCCTAAACCTTGTCCTCCTTTGATAGCGATGGTTTTAGTTGTAATAATGGTTTGGTCTGGGCCAATTAAATCGACATAAGCTATTTTACTTTTTGTTTTTCGTTGAGATAAATTTTGATTGGTTAAATATACTTTGAAAAATATATCTCCGCCACCTGTGTAATAAGCTCTATCCGTATGCAGGTATATCTTTTCGTAGTCACTATGTGATTCAATTGCCTCTGAAATCATTTTTAGGGAAGGAGCAAATTGTCCCAACAAAAAATGTGGTAAAATAAGGAGTAGGCTAATCAATACGTTTTTCATAACATTGGTTTTTAGTAAAAGAAACTTCTACATAAGGCAGATGCATAAAATCTTAAAAAAAATCGAACTATCCCAATCTTTTTTCGATTTTAATCATCATACCTACAATAATCTGGATTAATTAACCTTTCATCCATGATTTTTACAACTTGATATAAATAATAGGGTCATTTTCTATAGCTATTCCTAATATTGTGTGGTAGATACAAAAACCAAAGTTCATTATTTAAATGTTGAATTTGATGTACCTTTGTAGAGAATTGATGTGAGCTTTTAAACGATACACATTCAATCGTTCTTATTTGGTTTTTGGAATCAAAGAAATCGCCGAAAAAAATGTTATTACAGATGTTACGAAAAACAACTCTTCTAATGCTTTGTGCATTAACCCTATCATGTAGTGCTTTTGCGCAAGAAGCTTGGTCTTTACAAAAATGTATTAGCCACGCCAAGCAAAATAATTTAAGTCTAAGACAATCTCAAATTGCTGTTTCGCAAGCGGAGTTGACCGAAAAAGGTAGTCGGATGGCAAGAATGCCAAGTCTAAATGCTTCTACGAATCTTGGCTTTCAATATGGTCGAAATATCGATCCTACAACCAATGATTTTGTCAATACTCGTATTGGTTTTAATAATTGGAGAGTAAATGCTGACGCGCCCATATATAACGGTGGTGCCATCAAGAATACAATCAAACAAAGTGAATTTGACTTAGAGGCGGCAAAGGAAGATGCAAATACGCAGTTTCAAAATATTGCGCTACAAATGGCTTCTGCTTATTTGAGTATCTTATTGGCAAAAGAACAAGTAACTATTGCGCAAAGAGCAATCAGCCAAACTCAAGAGCAATTATCTACAATTGATAAAAGAATCAATGCAGGAACTGTTCCTAAGGCTGATAGATTGGATATTCTGGCACAAATTGCTAGAAATGAACAAACATTAATCCAAGCAGAAAATTCGGTAGCCATTAATTATTTGACTTTGAAAAACATTTTAGAATTAGAGCCAGAATACGATTTAGAGATTATTATTCCCAATGAATTAATGCAAATACAGGAGAATGTAAATGTGACAGATTTACCGACTGTTTTTAATCAAGCAATGAATACACAAGCTTCTATTAAGGCGAGTGAAGCGAGAATGAAAAGTGCCGAATTAAGTGTGCCTATTGCCAAAGCCGACCTTCTACCTAGCGTTAGTGCGTTTGCTGGTTTAGATACAAGATTTTCAAATGCTTCTTTATTTCAAAGTGATCCTTATTTTGACCAATTAGATAATAATTTTGGACAGAATTTAGGTATACAAGTAAATATTCCTATCTATAATAAACATAGAGCTTCTATTAATATAGAACGAGCTAGATTAGATATCATTAATGCAGAAGTACAAAACAAACAAGCTAAACAGCAATTAAAAGCAGATGTACAAACAGCTATTGCCAATGCTAGAGCAGCGAAGTTAGAATTAGCAGCATCCGAAAGATCTTTAGAAGCAGCCAACGCAGCTTTTGATAATGCGCAAAAAAGATATGACTTAGGTGCTATCAATACTTTAGAATTAACGACTGCAAAAACTAATTTAGACACCGCAGCATTAAATGTAGCACGTGCGAAATACGACTATATTTTTAGATTAAAAATCATTGACTTCTATATGGGCAAAGATTTGAATCTAAATTAAAAAATGAGTAAAATCCTTAAATAACTCAATTTCCGAATAATGGTTTTATTGCTAAATTGTTATATTGTTAAAGCGCTAAATAGGTAAAGAATCAAAATTCTTTAGTTCCAGAAACAATATATACTCTGAACGGTCAAGTATTTTGATTTTAAATCCAAGATTTATGCTTGCAAAACGTTAGTTTTAACATTGATAATCAAATAGTTATATTTTTGTTAAGATTTTCTTAACAATTCACAAAACTTGACCGTTTCTAGTATAACCATAAAACAATTTAGCAATGCTTCTTACCTCGTAAATTGGATTAAAATAATTAAACCCGTAATGACAAAGCAGAAAAAAAAGAAAAGCAATAAACTGATTTATGGTCTGGTAGGACTAATTGCCTTATTACTGGTCGGTGCTATCTGGAAAGGTCAACAAAAACCTAAGGGGCTGGAAGTAGAAGTAGAAAAAGTTGAACGCCGAACTATCAAAGAAACAGTAGCAGCGAGTGGTAAAGTATTTCCAGAAGTAGAAGTCAAAATCAGTCCTGATGTTTCTGGAGAGATTGTAGAACTGTATATCGAAGAAGGGGACTCCGTTAAGTTAGGTCAGCTATTAGCTAAAATTGATCCTGATGCTATTCGTTCACAAGTAGATCGAGGTGCAGCAGCCGTCAATAATTCTAAGGCTAGGTTGGCTGGTTCTCGGGCAGATATCGAGCGTAATAAAGCAAATTTAGTACAAGCACAAGCACAATTGGAAGCTACTGAAGCGCAATTGTCGAACCAAAAATCAGTTCACGAAAGAAATATTGGTCTTTCTAAAGAAGGCGTTATTTCAGAGCAAGACTTTGAAACTTCTTTGTCTAACTTACAGCAATTACAAGCGAATGTTCGGTCTTTAAAGGCGAGTTTAGAATCTGCTAAAGCAAATTTAAAAGCAGCAGAACAATCCACTAAAGCGGCTACTTTCTCTGTAGCTAGTGACGAAGCGACCTTAAAGGAGTTAAGAACAAATCTAAAAAGAACCTCTTTATTTGCACCAATGGATGGTGTGGTGTCTTTATTATCGGTAGAGAAAGGAGAACGAGTAGTAGGTAGTAATATGATGGCAGGTACGGAAATGATGCGAGTGGCGAATATGTCTGCTATGGAAGTGCAGGTCGATGTAAGTGAAAGTGATATTCCTAAAGTAGCATTAGGCAATACCGTTGATGTAGAAGTAGATGCTTATTTAGATCGCAAATTCCAGGGTCGAGTAACAGAAATTGCCAATTCGGCTACTTCTGCAACTGGTGCAGCCGTTTCTTTAAATTCTGACCAAGTAACTAATTTTATTGTAAAGATCCGTTTAGATCCAAGTTCTTATACAGATTTGGTTTCTAAAAATAATCGGTATCCTTTCCGTCCAGGCATGTCTGCTTCCGTTGAAATTAATACAACGACAGCAGCAGATGTATTGAGTGTACCTATTCAAGCAGTAACGACTAGAGAAGAAGAAAAAGAAGGCAGTTCCTCTAGTGAGGATTTGATTAAAGAAGTCATCTTTGCAACGGTAGAAGGCTCAGATACGGTGAAAATGATAGCAGTCAAAACAGGTATCCAGGATGACACTTATATTCAAATCACTTCTGGTTTGGAAGGTTCAGAAGAAATAGTAGTTGGCCCTTATTCCGCAATTTCTAAAAAATTAGAAAGTGGTAAAGCCATTACTAAAAAAGAAGATAAGGATAAAAAAGAATTGGCGACCGTAGAATAATAAGTAGCTTGGGCTTCTAGCCCGAGTAGCTCTTGATTTTGCAGAAAACTAACATCTTAGAGATTTACTGAATACTGAAAATTTAGCAAATCTGTTCATCAACAAAACATCTTTTTCCGATTATACTTAATTTTGCCAAAATTTAAAGGCGAATGGTTTCGGAGAAAGATGTTTTTTTATGCACTTACTCCATTCTATTTACCATCAACAATCAATCATAAAAAATGGCTTTAAAAGAATCTAATATGTTGCCTTTGGGCACGAAAGCACCTGACTTTAATTTACCCGATACTATTTCTGGTAAGAATATGAGCTTCCAAGATGTCAAATCTGAAATGGCAACCGTGGTTATGTTTATTTGCAACCATTGTCCTTATGTGATTCACATCAATGAAGGATTGGTTGCTTTAGTAGAAGAGTACAAAGAATTAGGGGTTAATTTCGTGGCGATTAGTTCCAATGATGTGGAAAACTATCCACAAGATGCACCAGATAAAATGACTATTCATGCGCAAGAAGCAAACTATAATTTCCCATATTTATATGATGAATCACAGGAAGTAGCCAAAGCTTATGATGCCGCTTGTACGCCTGATTTTTACATTTTTAATGGAAGCGACCAATTGGTTTATCGAGGACAACTAGATGGTTCACGACCAGGTTCTGGCAAGCCTGTTACTGGAGAAGACTTAAAGGCTGCTTTAGATGCGGTACTAGTTGGACGACCTGTGGCTAGTTTGCAGCGCCCTAGTGCGGGTTGTGGGATTAAATGGAAACGGTAACTATTGGTAGAGCGGTAAAAAATCTTAAATCATAAATTTTAAATCATACATCATAAATCCGCATGACTGTAATAGACAGGTCTATTACGTAAAAATTAGACGGATTTATGATGTATGAATTATGATTTGGATATGCCCAAAAGCACAGAGAAAAAATATTTTAATCTATCCATAATTATAAGAAATCTATCTTTAAGATCTAAATCCCTAAAGAATCCCTTCAAATTTCTCTTTCACTACCTCACTTATCGCTTTAAAAATAGACGGATTCCCTACAATAATATTTTTACCAAATAAATAATCATCACCGCCTGAAAAATCGGAAACTTGCCCGCCTGCTTCTTGAATCAATATCACACCTGCCGCCATATCCCAAGCACTTAAACTGTATTCATAAAAACCATCAAATCGACCGCAAGCAACATAAGCTAAATCAACTG
Organism: Bacteroidota bacterium; assembly: GCA_017857395.1. Classification (GTDB taxonomy): domain Bacteria; phylum Bacteroidota; class Bacteroidia; order Chitinophagales; family Saprospiraceae; genus JAFMDF01. Next base: position 8,611 of record JAFMDF010000124.1, read on the forward strand.
CTGCTGCCCCACACCGTCGCACACCACGCGTATGTTGAATCAATTGTCGAAACACCGCTAAATAGGGGTCAATCCACTTAAAATCATAATAAGGGAAACCTGTAGCCAATAAAGATTCACTTAATGTTTTAGTTCGACTCACTTGAATAGGTTGCCCATTTAAAAAAGCACCGCCGCCTTTCCAAGCAGCAAAACATTCGGAACGATTGACTTCATAAACCACACCTAAAACGGTTTCGTCGTGATGCTGCAAAGCAACACTCACCGCAAACATGGGAACTTGATGTAAAAAATTAGTTGTGCCATCTAAAGGGTCAATAATCCATTGATATTCGCCTTTGGTCTGTTCTACGGTTTCTTCTTCTGTTAAAAAAGTGGAGTTTGGTAGCAACTCACTGAGTTTACTGACCAACTGCATCTCCGCAGTTTTATCGACATAACTGACTAAGCTATTTAAACTCTTCGTTTCTATAGCTCCAGCTTGTACTTTTCCTAGTTCTGCTCGTAAAAAATCGGCTGTTTCTGTGACTATTTTAATGGTGGATTGGCATAAAATTGCTAAAGCATTCGTATCCATTTCTGTTGTGGGTTTTTATATTTTATAAAACTCCAAAGATAGTAAATACCTAGTTGCGGTGTTGCCTTGTTTTATCGACAACACGGCAACTTACTCCTCTACATTAATCTTTATCATTTCACTCTCATTTAAATTAGATTCCATGACAATGCTTTTTCTTTCTCCATTATAGGTATAAGAAAGGGTGGCTGTATTCGGGGGTTTAGTTCCCATATTCACGGCATGTAAAATTAAGTAGTTCTCATTACCAGGTTTTAATGGCAAAGTCATCTTTCTAGCTCTACGACGCAATTGATAATCTTTTAGAATCCAATGCCCGTTATAATTTAAAGAAATAACATCTCCATCGGCTAATTGGTGATCATAAACTTCAATCGTAATGGTGCCAGGTGCTACCGTAATCTGATTTTGTTTAATCACAACTGCTCTATCACCCAATTTTTGAGGAATGCCACTTGGTTTAATTGTCTCTACTTTCGCTACTTTGGGAACTTCCTTTTTAGGATAAATGACTTTAAAAAAATGAGGTTCTTCTAACTGTACTAAGGCAGGATAATTCTTACTGATAACCCATTCGTTTAAATCCTTAACGAGGCCAGAACCGTAGCGATTAAATTTAGCCACCATCTCCATGTTATAATAATAATACCCTCGACCATATAATCTATAAGTTAATGGAAATCCTGTATTGCCTAAGTATTTTTGTGCCACATCTGCAAAAGCCTGCGCTTTTTGTAGTACATTTTGATAATTTCGGTCGGTAATATTAAAACTTTTAGCCGTTGTTAAATTATTCTTTAAATGTTGTATTAAAGCAGTTAAATTATTATCGTCTTCTACTCGAACCCCTTCTAAAAAAGCTCTAATGTTTTCGTGAATGGCGATAATATTGCCCAATTCTTTGTTATCATTGACAATATTTAATGCGGCATATCTTTTCTGAATCGCCTTTTTTAAACGCTTTTTAGCCGCGTTATAATCATCGTATAAAGTAACTACTTCTTCTAAGGTCTTATAAATTAGAGCTAAATTTTTTCTTTCTTTTAAATCTTCTTCTTTAGTTAAGCCTTCTAAATCAAAGCGTATCGCATTCACCCGAGTAATAATTGCCTTCATTTTATCCATTTCCTTACGTAGTTGCCCAGCCGTTGCTGGAGGCAATATTTTTCCACCCATCATTGAGCGGTCATACCAAGTATAAGGAGAGACATCATAAAACCAATGCTCAGGGTCTTCAAAGATGTCTGCTGGTAAGTCGGCATTGCTATAAAAATTGAGCTGTTTGCTTTCTAAATCAACATATTTATTAACCTTCTGATTAAAGGTTTCTAATAAGCGATGCGCCGTTAGCAAGCCATGTGTACTTTCATTAGAAAAATGCAGATAATTATTTAATGCCGATAACTCTTTCTGCTGTATGGACGAGATTTGGGCAGTTCCCAAAATAGGTAAGAATAGAAATAAAAAAAGTAGTTTTCTGCTCATGTTCTTAAAATTTTGGCTGATTAGTTTTGTTCAAGTAGGTGTTGTTGTAGCTTAACAGGTTGACCGAAAATTCCTGATTTGCTAAATCTAGCAGATTTAGTAAAATCTTAATTCCATCGAGATTCAACTTTTTAGAGATTTACTAAATTCTAAAAATTTGGCAAATCGCTCGTTCTTCGTCAGCCTTTTACAACAGATTATCTATCGTAAGGAAAATATTTAAAATTCTCAGAAAAGTCAAGCATCAAATTAAAGCAAACCTGCTAAAGTTTTGTTAAATGAGTTACCAGTTCAGGCTAATCAAAAACTAACGATTTGCTAATAAATATGCTCATTTACGATTAATCCAACCTGACAACTGGAAACTGGCAACTACTAACCCGCCGTCACTTCCCACATCTGCTGATTTTGAAAATATTTCTGTGCCAAGTCTCTTATTTCTTGTGCCGAAATGGTATTAACTGTACCAATAAGCGTATCAAACATGTCAAAAGGTATTTCATTTAATACCATCGTTTTAACCACATCTGCTACATGAAAAGGGCCATCTACCATATTTAACATATTGCCCAGCATATAATTCCTGACCATTTCCAATTCGGCTTCAGGTACTAAATCATTACAAAGGATATCTATTTCTTTATAAATCTCTTTGATGGCAGCGGCTGTAAATTCATTTCCTACTTCTGTCGACACATAAAAACAAGCATCGTGCAGCATTGTATCTTGGGTAGAATAAATATTATACGTATAGCCCTTTTCTTCTCTAATATTCATCATCAACCTAGACCCAAAGTAGCCACCTAAAATGGTATTTAGCACTGTAAATCCTGCAAAATCTGGATGTTTTCGGCCAATTGTTTGCTTACCGATTCTAATAGCGGTCTGCATTGAATTAGGGATAGAAATATGCCGTTTTTCTGGCACGGCTTCTGTTAACTTAAATTTAGGCAAACGGCTTTTTCTCCCAACAGGCAATTGCCCGATATGTTGGTCTAGTAAACGAATCACATCATCCGTTACTCGCCCACTAATAAATAACTCACAATTTCGGGCATTATAATGTTGTTTAAAATGCTTGACTAAATCCGCTCTTTTGACGTTATTATAAGCTCTACTGTCACTATTATAACCGTAAGGATGATGCTTTCCGAAGATAAATTCTGTTATCTTTCGATAAGCGACTACATCATTTTTGGTTAAATCTACTTGTAGTCTTCGCTTGGTATTATCTATATACGCTTTCAATTCATCGGCTGGAAAAGTAGGGGCAGTTAACAATTCTGTGACTAGTGGAAGTAAGGTCTCAAAATGCTTTTTAAGCGTATAAAAAACAAGGTTGGAATTGTCTAAATTCGTTGGCGTACTTAAGGTTGCCCCATAAAAATCAATTTGTTCGGCAATAGCCGCAGAAGAAAAATTAGTCGTTCCTTCTCTTAATAATCGAGCAGTTGTTTTTGCAATTAATTTCTTTTTTTCAAAAGGCCGTCCTGCGCTAAACACTAATTGCAATTTTAAGACATCTTGTGTCCCCATATCAATGATATGCACCCGTAAACCATTAGATAATCGTAATTTTTTGGGCTTTGGTAAAAGCATTTTTTCAATCCGCTTAATAGGTGGCGCTATTTTTCTATTGACCATATCTTTAAATAAGGAATGACTCGTTTAAATTAAAGTTATTAAGGTTCATCAACACTCTTTTATAAAAAAATGCTTATCTAAACGCTTAACAAAATCATTTATAATATTTTAATAATCAATCTATTACAAGTAAAAAATCGCTAAAGAACACACTTAACCCTACTTCTTACTCAATAGTTATCCACACATTCAAAAAGTTATCCACATTATGTTAATTTCTTTATATCTCAAAAGTTGATAATAGATTGTACTTTTGTTGTCACTCGTATTTAACATTTTTCATCAATGCTTAATACGCTATTTTAAAACAACAGAAAGACTTTTTTGAGGTTATCTCCATTTAATTTACTAAACCTTGAAGATTTAGTGAATTTATCTTAGGTACGGTATTGATTTACTATCCCGATAGTTATCGTGGATAAATTTTAGCAAATCAACGTGCTTGTGGCAGTATGACTGTAAAGAAAGAACTATTTCATTAATAAACCAATCGACTATGAAGTTCAGTATCTCTTCTTCTGAATTATTAGCCCAACTACAAATTGCAGGAGGCGCAATTGGGTCTAATCCAGTCTTACCTATTCTGGAAGATTTTCTATTTACCATTAATGATAATCAACTGACCATCACTGCTACTGATTTGGAAACAACCATTGTGACCGAAGTAGAAGTAATGTCAGATACTAATGGTACGGTAGCTATTCCTGCAAGGATTCTTTTAGACACCCTAAAAGCTTTGCCCCAACAGCCGATTACTTTTGCGATAGATGAAGAATCTTTCGCTATAGAAATCACTTCTGCTTATGGAAAATATAAATTAGCAGGGGAAAATGGAACAGATTTCCCAAGGATTCCTGATCCTGCTGGCACAGACTCTTTAGTCATTGGCGCACCTGTTTTAGCTCAAGGAATTACTAAATCGCTGTTTGCTACTAGTAATGACGAATTGCGTCCAGCCATGACAGGAGTTTATTTTCAAGTAGATTTTAATAAAGTGGTCTTAGTAGCCACCGATGCACATAAGCTAGTAAAATACACTTTTAATAATTTAAAAAGTGAAATTTCTACCACGTTTATTGTACCGAAAAAAGCTTTGAACTTATTAAAAAATGCCTTGCCTGGAGACGGAGAAGTAACCGTTGCTTTTAATAAAGCGAATGCATTCTTTTCCTTCGATAATATCAAAATGGTTTGTCGATTAATAGATGCTCGTTACCCTGATTATAACGCAGTTATTCCTGTAGATAATCCAAATGAGTTAGTCGTTAATCGCTCTGATTTCCAGAGTTCACTTAAGCGGATTGCCATTTATGCGAATAAAACAACCAATCAAGTTATTTTAAATATCCAAGACGGTAGTTTAACGGTTTCTGCGCAGGATTTAGATTTTTCTAATGAAGCAACGGAGCAATTAACCTGTACCTTCAACGGTGACCCAATGAATATTGGTTTCAATGCGAAGTTCTTAGCAGAAATGTTAGGTGTATTGGAATCTGATGAAGTAAAAATTCAGTTATCTGGGCCGACTAGAGCAGGGATTTTATTACCACTAGAAGAGGTAGAAAATATCGAGATATTGATGTTGGTAATGCCTGTCATGCTTAGTAATTAAACTAAATTTAACTGGTAGAAAAGTCTAAAGGCTTTTCTACCAGTTCTTTTTTTTAAGACTTCATCAATCTATTCAACGCCTTCTCCATTTTAAATTTGTGCTCCCTTTTTTCAATCGCAGTAGGCGGAGATATTCTTTCCTCACAATCCATAATAGGGCATCTTTCACAAGTTACACTCACTCTTTTTCTAGGAATACTAGGATCTCCTAAAAACTTCATTTTTTCTTTTAATTCTGTATCTGCTAATAAACCTATTGTTACACTTACATTTTTGGTAGAAGGAAAATAGGCAGGTCTCGCAATGGTGAAACAGATATACTCATCCTCTGTTTCTGTATATTTTGATAATTGTAAACCGACTTCTACTTGCCCAGACGTTTTTCCATTCGCTGTTAAATTTTTAAGTTGACTAATGGACAACCAACGTCGGCAATAATGTTCGTCTAAGTTATTTGCATGTGGCTCATGCTGACGATTGAGGTGTAATTCTTTATCAATTTGAAAAGTATCTACCGCAGGGTCATGAATCATCCGCATGAAAAACATTTTGGGCATCCCGAAATGATGCGGTAAGATGTTAAATCGTTGAAATAAAACTTCGGGCGACACATCGTATTTTAATAATAATTGCAATAAATACGATTTATCCCAAGTAGGTTGCTCAAAAAAATACTGTAAATCTTTTTTGAAAGTTTCTAGATTTACCAATAAACCTACCGCAAAATAACCCGCAATGTAATTATTCAAAACTATCTGAAAATTATTCACTTTTAAGAAAGAAGAAGTATGAATCCGTTCTTTTAATTTTAAATAATTATAAGCTAATTCTTTGCCTAATTGTAAAGCTTTTTGCTTTTCATTTAATTGTGGATTTAAGATTAATTGTTTCTTCTTAGGAATAAATATTGACCGCAAATGCTTTAATTCAGGGTATTCTGCTAAATCATTTTCTACTATCTGATAACCAAAGTGCTTCTTTAAAATACTAGCTAATAAATTAACAGGAACGGCTCTAGTTGTTGGTAATTTATACGTTTTGCTAAATTTATCAATCGACTGTTCAATGTCTTCAAAATAATTATAATGCAATTCTTGGTAAGCTCGAACCGCATTAAAGTAAAAATTCTCTTCCTTGAACTCAAAATTCCTAGATAGTTCTACTAAAGTAGAAATAAAAGCGCCTACTCTAGAAGGGGAATTGGCAATAATTTCGACTACTTTGGATAATTCAATTCCAAATAAATCTAGCGGTAATTCATTTAAAAAATTAGAATGCAATAACTCTCCTACTGCCGCTAATTTTCCTTTTAATACAGGCGAAATCAATTCATCGTAAGTCGTTTCTAAAGCGGCGGCCAAAGTCTTTACTTTGTCCATCTTTGGCGACTTCTTCCCCTTTTCTATTTCGTTTAAATAAGAAACAGACATACCTGCAGCCGTTGACAATTGCTTAAAAGACAAGTCTTTTTCAATACGCAATTGCCTGACCTTCAACCCAAAGATGATTTTACTATTCTGATGCGTGAGATTCATGGGGGAAAATTAAGGAAAATTTGCGAATTTTCGCTCTTATTGGGCGAGGTTTTATACTATTATAAGGAATGAAGGATTGAGGGATAGGTGAAGTCTGTTAATCTTGAATAATTCTGAGCCAACTTGACTATTCCATGATTCTTTCGCTTAGCCATTCCCATCCGCTTTGCGGTTCACTCGCTTGAATGTTCCCCAAACATTTATCCTTCGGAATCGGTTGCTCATCCTGTTAATCCTGCAAAATCGGGTCATCTTGTAATAAAAAAGAGGAGCGATTGAAGCAGTGCAACAATCGCCCTCCGAACCACAAAAGACATCTTTACTTTACTTATATCTGTAGCGTGGACACACTTATCCACGTTATTTACAAAATGGAAATAACTAGTGTAGTCGGCAGTAAAAAATTGGTAGTTCGCATTATGTAACTGCCTACTGCGACTGCTCACTGTCTACTGACAGTTCACTGCGTTTGTCATAGCTTGAGATTAAACCTTGCCGACAAGAGGCTTGTCGGTGCTTTTTACGTGCGTGCAATCTCGCCGAAAACCAGTCGTTTCTCAAATCATGGTCTCGGCGAGATGTAGCACTAATCGGAATTGGGATAGTAATAACAGTTGCCTGTTACGAGTTGCGGGTTCATCCTATTGACAACTCGCAACTCGTAACCCGCAACTCGCATCACTTTATAAAAACTTTTCCAGTATTCACTAATCCACCCTTAGCTCGGATGGTATAGATATACAACCCTTGCGGTAAATTAGCTGGATAAAATCGGAATTTATTACTGGTAAATTGTGCTTGTTGTACGTTTCTTCCCGCCACATCAAATAAATTAAATTGTACTGCTTTGACATTTTCTAAGCCAATCAATTCTATCGTTGCACCATTGGCATCAAATGGATTTGGTGCAATTTTCACTTCTAGATTAGGAATATATACTGTTTCTATATCGGTTGAAATTTCTACAAAATCTTCTACGGTTTCCCCTCCAATCGTATGGAAAGTCGGATTGGTAAAAATAGGCGCACCAAAATCAAATAAGACGATTGCTTGATTCTCTATGACCATTCCTGCTGGATTGTCTTTTTTCTGTGCTATTTTGAATTTGACAAATCCAAAAGATTTCGATGCGCTGGTCGCCTCATTTAATAAATTAATATTTCGGAAAGTAAAGGTCACTACGCCTGTTCCACTTACTTGATAATCATAAAAATGACTACTTGCTCCTGGGACTAAAGTCGTAATATCTAAAGAAGACGATAAGGTATCTCTAATCACTACTTGCTCCACTGTATCTGACCCTGTATTTTGAAAGTAGATATGAAATTCCAATTCGTCCGTATTGGCAATATTATTAGCGGCTCCTACGCCTTTTGGTGAAGGCGTCAAATCGGCATTTCCAGCAATTATTTTGTTCTCTTGGCAATCTACTGAGTAGAACGGTAATCCATCTGCATCACTAAACATGGTCAAGAACCCAGTATTAAATGCTTGTCCAAATGGGCAACCTTCTACACCTGCGGAAGCAGTTTCTCCGTAAGGATGTCCTGTTGGTTGTTCGGCAATGATTCTATAAGAAGAAACATCTGATTTAGTAGGGATATAGAGCGTATCAATACCTCCTGCTGGTAATTGGAACGTTCCAGATTCTTGTCGAAGTAGTACAACATCTGATATGACAACAAAACCTAAAGGATTTCCCATATCACCTCCCCCTATATTCTTTATAATAAATTGAACAGCATCTCCTACACATTCTGCTTCAACTTTGATACTAGCTCCATTCCATTCCGATAATGGAGGAGGAGGAATGCAAATCAAATCGGGGTAAGCATAGGCTTCTACACAATGCCCTTGCCCAATAGCTGCATCGCAACTAACCGTTGTATTTACTACAAAAGAACCACATTCTTCTATATTTAAATCTCCTATATCAAAGCGATAGATATTCCCTACATGATTTGTCCAGGGTAACGTACTATAATTGATTGCTAAAAAAGGGTCAAATCTAACCTCTATATAAGTATCTGCTGCGGCTTCAATTCCTCTATTACATAAACTAATCGTATAATCTGCATCTCTACACGGCTCTAATATAGCTGTAGAAACATCCACTATTAAAATAGGGCAATCATCCACAGTTGATCTAGTCGCAAAATCTAGTTGCATCGTATCACTTTCCGTAAATGCCACATTATAATTCTGACAAACTTCCCAAGCGGTATTTAAAACCACTAAACTGACATTATAATTACCATTTTTTACCGTCAGACTATATTCACCATTTTCATCGGTTGTTGCATAAAAAATGGCGTCATTATTTCTAACTCTTACTAGCCAGTCTTCTAAAGTTTTTTCACCCGTATCTTGCTCACAATTGGTATTCAAATCTCTATGCACCGTTCCACGAATAGTATTACTAAAAACATTCCCTTCTTCGTCTGTTTTTACTACATACATATCGTATAAAGGAATTAAACTCGTTCTGTCTGCTGCATTATTAATATCAAATTCTCCTGCTAAAACATAACCGCCATCAGGTGCTAAGGCAACAGAACGACCAAAATCCGACCCTAAGGAACCAAATAAACGATCCCATTCTAATACTCCTTGACTATCTGTTTTTACGAGATACATTTGAGATGCTGTAGGTGTGATTTCCTTAACTCCACCTATCGCAAAACCTCCATCAGGTGTTGCTATGATAGAATGACCTACTTCATCATAAATGCCACCATAACTTTTAGACCATAATTCTTCTCCATTTTTGTCTAACATTAGAAGATATAAATCTCTTTTTCCATTGGTCATTCCAGTCAAGGCAAAATTACCGTCCGCTGTTTCTATTACATCAAAGGCCTTGTCTTCTTCTACATTTCCAAAGGTTTTTTCTACCAATACTTTACCAAAGGCATTGGTTTTAATAAAATAAACATCAGAACTAATATTGTTTGGGCTAAAAGGGTTAGGTATAGCATCCGATTGATTTTCTCCAACAATAACGATACTCCCGTCACTTGCTTCGATTACGCCTTCCCCAATTTCAATATCCGCACCGCCAAAATTTTGTTCCCATAATAAATTGCCGTCCGCATCTGTCCTAATTAAATAAACATTCGCACTTTCATCCTCTATTAACTCTGTTCTACCCGTTAAGATATACCCGCCATCTTTAGCTGCCGCCAAAGAAAACCCACGGTCATTATAAGGACCGCCATAGGCTTTTTGCCAAATTTCTTCCCCTTTTGAGTTAACTTTCAATAATAAAACATCATCTTCCCCATTACCTATGCTACTGGTTTGACCTATAATGATATAGTTCCCAGCCTTATCTTGAACTAATTCGTATCCTTTATCATCTCTTGTTCCGCCAAAAGATTTGCTCCATTGTTCCTCTCCATTTTCATCGGTCTTAACCAAAATAACATTCGTACCTAAGGCACTGTTAGATTCGGAAAATCCCAATACTGCATAACCGCCATCCAAAGTTGAAATAACGGAAAAAGCTTGATCATTGGCATTGCCACCAAAGGTTTGCTCCCAGCCTTGTGCTAATAAATGATTACTTGAAAAAGTAAAAATGGCGAGTACTATAAATGGAATAAATAGGCGTATTAATCTTTTCATGGGTAATTTAATTCTGGTCAAAAATTGGATGCCTTCTTTATCTATCAGTAAAATCTTACTAATTATCATAAGATTCTCTTTATATAATACAAATATGCAAGCAAAACAATTCATAAACAAAGACAAAAAATATAATTTGTTGAACTAAAAATTTTTTTTTTCGTATAAAATTTAGACAAAACTAAGCCCTATTTTATTGATTTTCAATAAATTAATCAAGTTTAAGAATAACCAGTATTTACATTTTTGTTGACAAGTTAATTTCTTACAATGAAAAATAGCCGACTTTTTGAGGTAATAAAAACCTTTTCCAAAAAAGAAATTAGGGATTTTAGGAAGTGGTTGAACTCGCCATTTCATAATAATCGAAATGATATAATTGTATTATTTGAATACCTAATTAAAAATAAGGAGAATGCTTTAGACGATTATTTAAAGAAAGAGATAATATTCAAAACGCTATTTCCTGAAGAAAATTTTAAAGATGCAAAATTAAGGCAGGTAATGTTTTTTCTTTTTAAAGTGTTGGAGGAATATATAGAATATCAAATGTTTGAAAGTGATAGTGTTTCCAAAAAAATTTATTTAGCAAAATATTATCAGAGTAAAAAACTTGAAAAGAGTCTAGAAAGAGCCTTCGATATTATTCAGAAAGAGCAAGATACTAGTTTAATAAAGGATGAATATTATTTCCATAATGATTTTTTCTTTCAAAATGCGAAATCAACTTTTTTACTTAAATCAAATCGAAAAAGAGCGGAAATAAATCTCCAAGAGTTATCTGACGCATTAGATAAATCATTCATTGTCAGTAAATTAAGACTATTCTGGACTATGATTGCTCACCAGAATATGATAAAGATTAATTACAACTATACTTTTATAGAAAATATAATTAAATTAATTGAAGAAAAACAATTATTAGATACCCCTACAATAGCTGTTTATTATTATGGGTATAAAATATTAATCAATGAAAACAGTCTTGAAAGTTTTGAGCAGTTTAAAAATTACATCTCTAATTCCCATCACATATTTCCAATTGCAGAAAGAAAAGATATTTATGTCACAGCCATTAATTATTGTATTCAACAACTAAATAAAGGTAAAACAGAATTTATTAAAGAAGCTTTTGAATTATATAAAGAGGCCTTACTAAATGATGCGCTTATTGAAGACAACAACCTTGACCATATCCTATATATCAATATAGTCTCACTTGGTCTGAAATTAAAGGAATTTTCTTGGATTGAGCATTTTATCAAAGAATATTCCCAATATCTTTCAGAAACAAAACGAGAAAGTTATTATAATTTTAGTTTGTCAAGACTTCACTATTCAAAAGGAAACTTTAATAAAGCGATGGAGCTTTTATCTAGATATGAGCATAAGGATATGCTAATAAATCTTACTGCTAAAACTATGTTATTAAAAATTTATTATGAAATATCTGAAATGAGGGCATTAGAATCACTCCTTGAAAGTATGAGAGCTTACTTACAAAGAAAAAAGGTAATCGGATACCATAAAGAAGTATACAAAAATTTAATCCGCTACACAAAAAAACTCCTAAAAGTAAACCCCTATTCCAGAGCCCAAAAAGAAAAACTCAAAGCAGAAATAGAAGCAGCCAAACCTTTAACAGAAAAGGCTTGGCTGCTTAAACAACTGGCTGAATTATAAAATCCCCAATGCGTACAAATCTATTATTGACGTTTTTTTGGAGGGAAAATCATTACAAAATGACGTTTTTTTGGAGGAATAGAATGAGTATATGACACTTTTTTGGAGATAACCTCAATTACTCCTTCAGAATAACAGGTTCTCCATCCACCTTCACAGAACTATGACCATCCAATCGTTGTCGTAAAGTATCGGCTACTGCCAAAGAAGCACTAGAACGATCATCCGCCTTAATATCTGCAATATCTACTGCAAATCGTTCGGCATCTAAAGTCGCTCTATTGTCTAGATAGGCTTTCATTTTTTTGCCTGTGCCACGAATATCTAATTCATTTCTGCCATTTAATTTGACTTGTAAATTTTCTACGTCTACATACGCTTTAATTTCTGCTTGACTTTCGCTTCTTATCGTCATATTCGCTTCTTTAAAACCAGATAATTTAGCGTCATCTGTATGTTCTAAATCGAGTTCCGTTAGTGATGGTAAAGTGATATATAAACGAATAGGTGCAGAAGTACGTCGTAAATCCGTAGATACTTTTAAGACATCATCAAACTGTTCTACTTCTACTTTTCTAAGGTATTGATCTCTGCCCGTTAGTTTAGTAGAAAATTTATCGCCTTGCGTAATTTCTATTTTCATTTTTCCATCAACGTGAATTCTTGAAAAACCTTGGTATTTATCGCCAAAATCATAATCTTTTTTATTGATTCGGTCATTATGCAGCCCTTCTCCTAATAAGCCATCTTTATCCATTTTATAAGTGGCTTCCTCCTTCGCCCAATAAAAATGGTGATGTCCATCATTGCCATCTACATAATCTATCATCGTCCAATTCATTCTATCTATATTTGTAAATTTGATAGATTTTCCTTCAGGTACTTTTAAGATTAAATTGACACTTTGCGCTCTCCATTTCTCTCCTTTATTTAATAAAAAGAACGGCTTAATGTCTAATTGATTATTCGTTCGGCTAACGGTGTGGTCAATATTTTTAGCGAGTGTTTTGGCCTCTCTTAAACCATTTCCTCTTGATTTAGTCTCTTGAATTAATACAAATTCCTCATCTTCTGATTTTTCAATGATTACTCGAATATTCTCAACAATTAAATTTTCATCTTCTAGCTTTAGCATTCCCCCTGGCCCTAATTCAATCAATGAATTTTCATAAGGATTCTCTGTAAAGTTTATTTTAAAAACATCTTCTTCTATAGAAAATCGCTGAGAGCTTTCATGTGCATCTGCACCAGTCGTAAACTGAGTGACTAAATAACTACCAATACCAAAAAAGCTAATCGCATTAAGAATAAAGAAGGCCAATAAACCACCTCTCCAACGTACATGGAACTTCGTCCTAAATACCAATCTACTAGCTAGGAAAATTAAAGATAAAATTGGTATACCGATAAAAACAGCTAAGTTAAATATTAGTACTCCACCAATTAATGGTTGTTGTGGAAAGATAAATTGCAAGAACGGAAAACCAACAAAAAAGCCGATTATTGACGCTAGCCATACTGCGGCAAACGCAATAATCAGCGCGAATCCTACGATGAAAATAATCGGTTTGATAATGGTACTGATTAATTCAATAGCCATCCTTATGCCTTTGCCAAAAAAGCTAATGCCTTCTTTAACACTTCGTTTAAATTCAACTTGGTCTGTGAAATTTTTTTTTTTGCCCTTTCCATCCCAATCTCCTGCCATTTCAGAGATTTTTTCAGAAAAATTCGTTACTTCTTCTTCTACCACTTTTGCCATATTAGAGATGTTAATATCATCTCCTCTCATCGCCAATCGGTCGCTAGAAGTTTTAGCTTCTTTTAGTATGGCCCATAAAATTATGTATGCAGGAATACCTATTCCACCAGACATAGTGAATAATACAAATCCAATTCGTATCCAAAGTGGATCAGCAATCCCAAAGTATGCCGCAAGACCAGAACAAACACCACCAATGACTTTATCTTCTGGATCTCGCAACAATCGCTTACCCGTTTTATATTGCTGTTTTCCTTCTCCTTCTGTGCGACTACTTTGCTGGGTATGAGAGGTTTCTTCCTGAAACGCATCAATGGGGTCCGCCCCAAATTCTTCGGGCGTTCCCATGACGGTAATGGCCTCTTTGACCATTTTTAAGGTAACAATCGGGTGATTTCCTAAACTTTCTTGGAATAATTCCGCAATCCGGGTTTCTATATCCGAAGTAATTTCTTCGTAACCTTCCGAATGCTGAAAGTGATTATGTATGGTTTTTAAATAGCTCGATAAATGTTTATAAGCATTATCGTCAATTGTAAATGCATAGCCACCTAAATTTATATTGAATACTTTATTCATTGTTTTTAATTTGAAAGTTGTTGATTGGTTTTCTCTTTTACTATTCACAGTATACCATTGAGGATACACCGTTCCAATGTTAAATTTAAGTAACTATTCTTTCTTAACTGCTTTTTTACGAGTTATTTTTTTCTTGACATGCATCGTCGTCGCATTGACCGTAGCCACTAAATCATTCCACGTATCCAACAATCCATTTAGAAACTCCTTTCCTTTCTCGGTTAGGCTATAATATTTTCTTGGTGGGCCTTTTTCTGATTCTTGCCAGTTATAGGTCAAGATACCATCATTTTTAAGACGGGTCAATAAAGGATACATCGTCCCTTGTTTGACTATAAGCTCTGAATCCTTTAGCTGCTGAATAATATCAGAAGGATAAGCTTCTTTCTCTGCGATTATGGAGAGAACACATAGTTCTAAGATTCCTTTTCTCATCTGTGCTTTTGTATTTTCAATCTTCATACCACAAAGATAAGGTATAATCATAGTACTATGCAATACATAGTACCTAGGCATGCCTAGTATTTTCTATTAACGGGTACTATTTGTCGATGAAAGAACTGATAAAAGTCGTTAAAAGAGTAAAATTATTTGATTAACGAAGATTTAGCAGCTTCAAATGAATGAATGAATAGAAATAATCACCTCTATATGTTTTTGTTTTTCATTGAAAAGTGGTTACTTTTAGACGACTATTTAATATTTCTTATGCCAAATTGCTAGATGAAATTCTCTTTCCTTATATTATGCTTGCTTTTTATCCCTCTACTTCTTTCTTCCGCCTTTGGAAAAAGTATAGATACTACTTATTTACAAACACCACTAACTATTGAGGAAATTGACCAAGTGGACTGGACAGCAGCCACGAAAGATTTAGATTACGGGACTAATAAAAAATTGCAACCACCAGCTAAAACTACATCGGCTAACTTAGATTTTTTAGCTCCTATTCTAAAAATAATTGCCTTTATTGCAGTAATTGTACTGATTATTTTTCTATTATATTCTTTTGTTGGGGTGCAAGGGCTTCAAAAAGGAACTAATAAAAGGTTTGACCCTAATGCCATTATTAATACCCAAACAATAGCAGAAGACATTCACGACTTTGATTTACCAAAGTTACTTCAGCACGCCATCCAGCAACAGGATTATACCGTAGCTACTCGTTTATATTATCTCTTAGCAATTAAAACACTCTCGGAACAAGATTTAATCCAATGGAAAAAGGATAAAACCAATCGTAATTATATCAATGAGTTGACAAATATTCCCTTAAAAAATAAATTTCGAGCATTAACTACTATTTTTGAGCGAGTTTGGTATGGAGCCGTAGCCGTTGATGCGTTTATTTTTGAAGATATTCGAAAGGAATTCGCTTCTTTTGTGGATGATATTTCAGCAATAAACAATGGTCGTAAATCCGTATAAAGGCTATTAGATAGTCCGCTTAAAAAGGGATAGAAGCTATTCTATTAATTTAACTAAAAATCACAACTTTGTCTAATATCCGTGTCCCTTTATTAATC
>JAFMDF010000125.1 GCA_017857395.1 Bacteroidota bacterium
TAAATTTTCAGATGCTCTCAGAGCTTAATCAACCGAATTAATACACGATCGAAAGGAGTTAGATCGTTTATTTCATGAGTTTTCGGTATGATTACTGACCTCTTTTCCTGCATTAAGCAAGTTTACTCTTTTTCTTTTTCCGTTTATTCAATAATTTTCTCACCCAGTTTGGAACAATAATAACGCCTGCAAATAAATAAGCATAATAAGTCAAGCCTCTCCACATAAAAGCGATGATTAAGGAAATGCCTACGGGGACATAATCGCTTAAAAAGCCACCAAAAACTATTTCTGCGAAACCTGCGCCACCGGGAGTTGGCGAGAAAGCCATAATCACAAACATAGTTTCTAATCTGGAATAAAGTCCAGCTTGTGTAAGAAAGTCAGTAGCCGTCGTATCTACAATGGCAATGATTAAACAGTTGAGTAATAAAAATCGACAAGACCAAGCAGTAGCCGTCGATAAAAATGCAGCTAAGTGAAAGCTCCATTTTTCTTGTTTCATTTCAGCAGAAGCCGTAATAATGTCTGTACCTAGTTTGGTTGCTCCTTTTTGATGCTTTTTTAGAAAACTAAAACTAGTGGTCCATTCAAAGAATTTCTTTAATTGACTAGGATTGATAAAGAGGCCATAAAAAAATAATAGCCCATAAGTTGCCATTAAAATATAGGCACCAAAAAAGGTATACCCCCAGCCATCTAAATTACTTAAATCTGTTAAATTAGGTCGAATAATTTTTGGGCCAAATAACAAAAATAAGATAGGCAAAGTACCAACAAAAAAAATGGTGTCTAAAATAGCGGTGTAAATGACAATGGCAGTTGTTTTGGCAGCGGGTAATTTTTCCTGAGCTAAGACAAATAAAGAAACCGCAGAACCGCCTACACTTGTTGGCGAAACCGCAGAACTGAATTCCCAAATAAAAATTAATTCAATACATTTTCGCCAACTAAATTCACCGTTGGACAGCACACGGAGTCGATTAGCATAGGCAATATGCCTAATAATCAACAATAAAACAGACATCGTTATCCAAAATAAAGTGTGTTGGTTCCAATTAATTTTTTTAAAAGCAATGGGGTCAAATTGCTGCCAAAGCAAATAAATGACTACGCCAACTCCGATTATAATGGGTAGAATTATCTTAGAAACCCGAATGGATTTTAAGACCTCTTGTTGGTCTGCCGAAAAATCACTTGTTTGTTCGTCGCTCACTTATTAGTAAATAATAGTTTTTTGAATAAATATGATTTTTTACATCCATTTAAAAAAATCATCGTAAACTGAATGGATGTTAAAAGTAACCCTATTTTTGCTAATGCTTATGGGAAATACCATAAGCAAGAGCATCTAAATTACAGTTTAAATAAAATAATTGTTCAATGTACGATTTAAATACGATTTGTGAAGAAGTTAAAAAAATTGCCATAGAAGCGGGACATGCTATTATGGAAATTTATCAAAATGAAGAAAGCTTTGGAGTCACACATAAAAAAGATGATAGCCCATTAACGATTGCTGATAGAACAGCTAATCAAATTATCTGTGACCATTTGGTTAAATTAACGCCAAATATTCCAATTATTTCGGAAGAGAATAAAGAAATTGAGTATAGTGAAAGAAAAGATTTTGATTATGCTTGGTTGGTAGATCCTTTAGATGGGACAAAAGAATTTATTAAGCGGAATGGTGACTTTACAGTTAATATCGCTTTATTGCATTATGGAAAAACAGTGATGGGGATTGTGTATATCCCTGTAACGGAAGCTGTTTATTCAGCGATTTATGATAAAGGGGCTTATGAGACGATTAATGGAAAAACAACGAAGTTAAAAGCGCCTAAATTTGATATGACAGATAAAGGTTTAGGGGTAGTTTGTTCACGGTCTCATTTAAATGAAGGAACGGCTAATTTTATCGCTCAATTAAATGAGCCAGAAAAAGTATCTAGAGGAAGTTCCTTAAAGTTTTTAATTCTAGCCAAAGGGGAAGCCCATGTTTACCCAAGATTAGCACCGACGATGGAATGGGATACGGGTGCTGCTCAAATTATTCTAGAAGAAGCAGGTGGAAAAATAATTAGTGAAGATACCAAAAAGCCATTGGCTTATAATAAAGAAAATTTGTTGAATCCTTATTTTGTGGCTTATGGAAATGTGCAATAATAAATTGGAAAGAGATAATTTATGGTATGAAATTAGTTTAGCTAACATGTGAAATTATGAAATAGTGCTTCCAGAACTTTGAGTTCTGGAAGCACTTACCTACAATCATTCCTTTGACCAAGCCGTCCCATCTTTCCCATCTTTCAACTGAATCTTCAAGGCTTTCAAGGTATCCCGAATCGTATCTGCCGTTCCCCAATCTTTATTCTGACGGGCACTTTGACGAATTTTAATCACCATTTGCATTAAGCCATCTAACGTCTCATATTCTCCGTCGCCACCTCCTGCTAAGGCATCATCTAATAAGCCAAAAATATCGAAGATAAAGGTCGTAAAAGTAGCTTTTAAAGTAACTAATGTTTCTGGAGTAATTTGGTCAAATGCCAAATGCTCTGCTTTTAAGCCATTTATTTTAGTAACTAATTCAAATAGTCGAGCCAATGCTTTAGGCGCATTAAAATCGTCGCTCATATCCGTATAAGCTAATTGAATCAATTCTTGAATTTCTTTATCTAATTCACCTGCACTACCTTTTCCTGGATGGCTTAAATCCTGCAAGATTTTATTGGCGTCCATTAATCGACGATACCCTTTTTCTGCGGCAGTTAAAGCGACATCTGTTAAATCTAGTGTACTTCGATAATGCGATTGCAGCATAAAGAAACGCACCGCCATTGGACTGTAGCCTTTAGAGATATTTGGATTGTCGCCAGTAAATAATTCACCTGGCGCAATAGAGTTAGAAATACCTGTTTCTGGGTCTACACTTTTAGACATCTTTTTGCCATTCATCAACAGCATATTGGTGTGTAACCAATAATTGGCTGGTTCGCAATCACAAGAACCGTAATTCTGAGCAATTTCGTTTTCATGGTGCGGAAATTTTAAATCATTTCCACCGCCATGAATGTCGAAATTTGTACCTAAATATTTAGTACTCATTGCCGAACATTCCAAGTGCCAACCTGGAAAGCCGACTGACCAAGGAGAATTCCAACGCATGATATGCTCTGGTGCTGCCTTTATCCAGATCGCAAAATCAGAAGGATGGTTTTTTTCACTCTGATTTTTCAAATCTCTAGTTTCTACTAATAAATCTTCTATAATCCGACCAGACAATTTTCCATATCTGCCATCTTCTTTGGCTAACTTAATTGTATCAAAATATACAGAGCCATTCTTCTCGTAAGCATAACCATTATCAATGATTTGCTGCACCATTTCGATTTGTTCTACGATATGTCCAGTTGCACGAGGCTCAATACTTGGTTTTAACGTATTAAAAACTGTCATCATGTCGTGGAATCCGTTCATGTATTTTTGCACGACCTCCATTGGTTCGATTTGTTCAATACGTGCTTTTTTGGCAATTTTATCTTCTGCCCCTGTATCTACATCCCCTTCTAAATGCCCTACATCCGTAATATTTCTTACGTATCTAACTTTATATCCTAAATGTAATAAATACCGATAAATCACATCAAAACTAACAAAGGTTCGACAATTTCCTAAATGCACATCACTATAAACGGTTGGACCACACACATACATGCCGATGCGACCTTCGTTAATAGGATTAAAAACTTCTTTTTGTCTCGTTAAACTGTTATGAACCGTAAGTTGAGCAGACATTTTGCTGATTAATTATTGATTAGGAAAAGAGTGAATGAGGTTATGAGTGAATGAGAGTTGACACATAAGCTCATTTATTTATCGTAAAAAATTGCAAATTTAAACCTTTTATAGACGACTAAAAATACATTATTGTTTCAAGGTGATAAAACGATTTTAGTTTGTATCAAAAGTAGCTTAGCAGGCTGACCGAGAATAGACAGATTTAGCAAATTAGTAGTGCTCGGTCACTACAGTTACTATTTCAACTGAATGCTACTAATAACTGGATAATGGTCTGAAAAGTTCTCTTTAATAACCTGGTGACTATTAATTTTAAATTGTTTATCTGTCCATATATAGTCTATTCTTAGTACAGGGATAGAACCGTTATAGGTCGTACCAATGCCCATTGCTCGTTCTTTAAAACCATCGTTTAAGGTTCTTGAAAATAGTTGATAAGTATAAGACAAAGGCGTATCATTAAAATCACCTGCTGCAATAACTGGATATTTACTTTTTTTCAAATGTGCCAAAATCATTTTAGCTTGTTCTGAACGAACAACTGCGGAGCGTTTTACTTTTCCTAGCATGGCTCGAATTCCCATCCATGTTTCTTTCTCTTGTAAATCTCCTTCTTTCCTTAATTTAGAAGCATCTTGGGCAACTTGATTCGATTGCAGGTGTACATTATATACTCGAATTTTCTGTTGATTAACCGTTAAATCTACATATATACAACCGTTGGCTTGATTGCCAATATCCATATTTCCTTTGTTACTAAAAGGATATTTAGAATAGATACCAAGTAGCTTGGTTTTAGGTTGATAGATATAAGGATACTTCTTTTTGTCAATTGGACTTGTTCTAGCATAGCCCTCTTGGAGTAGGATGATATCAGGATTATAGTCAACTAAAGTTTGATTAAATCTCTTTTTGGTCGCTCCTTTTAATTTTCGGTAAACCATGCTATTCATGGTCATAATGGTCAATTCTTCTTTTTGTTTAGGTAAGGCGGAATTCAATCCTATAAAACTTTGAAAATGATTCCAGCCAACCAATATGCAGCCAACCGAAAATAGAAAATACCATTTCCTCAACCAAATCCACCATAGTACAAAAATCATATTAAAAAGGAGTAGCCAAGGATAGCCCATGCCTAAAAGAGAGAAAAACCAAAAGGAAGCTGGGTCAACAAAAGGAGACAAGTAACAGAGAAAGGTTAGTAATATGAGTAGCAGATTAAGCCAGCGCAACGTTTTTTCCATTCGCTGAGGAATAAGGTTTTAGGGGTTAATTATTTTTTACTGGCGTTGAATAAAAACTCTTTTTCTTCGGAATTTAAGCTTTCGTAGCCAGATTTTTTGATTTTATCTAGGATAGTATCAATTTTTTCTTGGTGAGACAAATCTACCGTATCAGAAGCTGCATTTCCTTTAGCTTGTTTTTTATTCGGGTTTTTATAGGCCATTCTTGGTCCTTTTCTAGTCTTTGCTTTCGCCATTTCAGGAACGCCTTTGTACAGATTAACTATCTTATCTAGCAATCGGTTGATACCAGTAGATAAATCTGTTCCTTCTCTTAATTTTAAAATAAAAAACCAACCAAATAAAGCACCACCTAAATGGGCAATATTTCCACCCGTATTATTTAAATCAGCAACGCCCATCAAACTAAATAAGACAACAATGGCTGCAATAAATTTCAATTTAACATCTCCAAAAAAGAGTAATCGTATCATATAATCAGGAGAAATAACTGCTGCTGCTACTACAATTGCATTAACGGCTCCTGATGCGCCATAAGCAAAACCTTCTCCTCCATAAGCAACATTGGCAAAAATTAAATAAGCACCAGCTCCTGCTAATCCACCTAAAAGGTATAAAGGCAATACCCGTTGATTGCCAATAAAATCTCCCACAATTCGACCAAACCAATACAAGAAAAGCATATTCCAAAGAATATGGAAAAAGCCAAAATGTAAAAACATGTGGGTGAAAAATACCCAAGGATGCGTTAAGTCGAAAAATAAATTACCAGAAATGGATAAAAAATTGGAGAAATTCTCAAAGGCAGGTTCAAAAGAAGGGTCGCCACCGTGTACAATCCGCAGTATTAATTTTACTAAATAGACAAAAAGGAATACACCGATATTAACAAAGATGATACGGGTGACCATATTTCCATAGGAAAATTCCTTTTTAACATCTTTCCATATTGAATCAAACATTACTTAGTCCGTTTTTTCTATTGCGAGTTATTAGTTTTCGATTTTTGGAGTTCACCTAAAATAATTAACTGATCAATTTATTTAGATTTCAAAAATAAGCACTTCTTCTTTTTTATTCAACTATATTCGACGAAGGTAAGTCCATAACATAGATTTTAGGTTATAAACTAAACGATTTTTAGGTTCTTTAGTTGTATTAAGTCACTAGATTAGTCTAAGTCTCCCGTCTTCCGCCAAAGTAATAATAATATCATTCCAAATAAAGCGCCGCCAATGTGGGCAAAATGCGCAATATTATCACCAGCAGTCGCATTCATACCTAAACTTAATTCAATAATCATCAAAATTGGTACAAATATTTTTGCTTTAAAAGGAATTGGAAAAAATTCCATTTCTGGAAACATTAAACCAAAACCTAGTAATAAACCAAAAATCGCACCTGATGCACCGACCATTGGAATAGATGCAATACCTTGATTATAGCCCTGTGCTAAGTTTTGAATAAAAGCACTACTCATTTGAGGGGCTTCTCCTAAGTTATTCTTTAAGCTCTGCGCAATTTCTTTATATTGGTCTGCTCCATAAGCAGTCATTATTTGCTTGATTTCTTCATGGTTATTAAAAAAATCAAAATAGGCGCTATGGGAAGGTGCTGCTTGAAAAGCCATAACTGCTTGTTCCAAGGAATATATTTCATAGAAATTAGCTGCTGTATGTAAAAAAGCGCCTCCTAAAGCACAAAAAATATAGAATAATAAAAATTTCTTGGGCCCCCATAGTTCTTCCAAAAACCGACCAAACATGAACAAACTAAACATATTGAAAAGCAAATGGGTTAAATCCCCATGCATAAAAAAATGAGAAACGACTTGAAAAGGTTGGAAATTAGGAGAAGTTGGGTAATAAAGCGCCAAAAAGTCTAAACCAACAATTTGGTCTGCAATAAAAACAAGTACATTAATAATCAATAAGTGTTTAACAACATCTGTAAGTCTAAACATGATTGGTAATTTTCAATTTTCAATTTTCAATTTTCAAAATACCAACGTAATTAATAGGCAAGTCTTACTGCGCTGGAAATTAAATTTCAATGGTAATTCATAACCGCCAAATTTGGTTGGTTTGAAATAGGTTGATTTTTAAATAATTAGGAATCAGCCAATTAAAATTGACGATTACGTTTGACTATACTAAATTGAAAATTGAATGTCTACAAAACTAACTAGAAAACAAGTTATCCAGTTCATCTAGTTCATAAGTAATAAAACAATTTCGACCAAATGGACTTTTAAACGGAGTTTCGCAGGCAAAAAGCTGGTCAATCAACTCTTGCATTTCGATGATAGTCAAGGATTGTCCTTTTTTCATTGCCGCACTTCTAGCCATCGAGCGAGCGATTTTCTCATCTATCCCTAAATCTAAATCAATATTTGATTCATATTGTTGCAATAAGGTTTCTACTAATTTTTGTTCGTCCGTTGTCCCTCGCCAATCGGCAGGCATCCCATGAATCACAAATCGCCCACCATCTATTTCTTGAATATCTATCCCTAACAAATTAATTTGCGGTAAAATATCTCTAAGCATAGGTGCTTGTAAGGGAGAAACTTGTACCGGTTTCGGAAATAATTCTTTTTGTGTTGGCGCTTGTTGGTCTTTGAGCATAAATAAATATTGCTCAAATAAAATACGTTCATGCGCTGCTTGTTGGTCAATTAATAAGTAACCCGATTTAATATGACTAACGATATAACGACCATGAATTTGGTAAGGCGTTTTTTGATTATTAGAAAAGCTTTTTCCAGAATCATCTAGTTCAGGTGCATTTGACCATTTACTTTCGATAGTAATCGCTTCTGATGGATTTCCGTCTTCATCCGTTTCTGCTTCTTCTCCGTCTTCATCAAACATTTCTAAACCATCATATAATTTTCGCCAATTTTTTAAATTATTAGCATCTCTATTATCTCCATTATCTGAAGATGTACTAGGAGAATAATTATTATTAGAAGTAGCGCCTTGGCTTGGCGATGCCTGATTTTGATTGACTCGACTTCCTGAAGAGGACGCCAAAGTTGGTTGGTATAATCCTACTTCTCGGTCAAAATCTAACATAGGCGTAATACTATTTTGCCCTAGTGCATGACGAACCGCTACTTTTAAATAATTATACACCAATCGTTCATCATCAAACTTTATTTCTTGTTTAGTCGGATGCACATTAATATCAATTTTATCAGGATCCATTTCAATAAAAATGGCGTAAAGCGGATAAGTATCTTTTTGCAGTAAATCCTCATAAGCCGCCATAACCGCATGATTCAAATAACCACTTTTAATAAAACGACTATTCACAAAAAACAACTGTTCTCCTCTTGTTCGTTTAGAAAATTGTGGCTTGCCAATATAGCCTTGAATTTTTATAACATCTGTTTCTTCTGAAACAGGCACTAATTTTTTATTGGCGTTGGTCCCCCAAATACCGACAAGGCGCTGGCGTAAATTTCCAGCAGGCAAATGAAAAACTTCTGAATTATTATGGTGAAGAGAAAAGAAAATATCTGGATTAGCAATAGCTATGCGTTGAAATTCATCCATAATATGGCGCATTTCAACGGTGTTAGACTTTAAAAAACGGCGTCTAACGGGCACGTTGTAAAACAAATTTTTAATAGACAAATTAGTGCCTGTAATACATTGACAAGCTTCCTGTGTTTTTAATTGGGAGCCTTCAATCACTATTTTTGTACCTAATTCATCTATTTGTCGACGAGTCCGCATTTCCACTTGTGCTATAGCGGCGATAGAAGCCAATGCTTCTCCTCTAAAACCCATGGTGCGAATCGCAAAAAGGTCTTTGGATTCTCTAATTTTAGAAGTAGCGTGTCGTTCAAAACACATCCGTGCATCTGTTTCAGACATGCCACAACCATTATCAATTACTTGCACAAGTGTTTTTCCAGCCTCTTTGACAATTAGCTTGATACTCGTACTCCCTGCATCGATGGCATTCTCCAATAATTCTTTGACCATAGAAGCGGGACGTTGAATGACTTCTCCCGCAGCAATTTGATTGGCAATAGAATCTGGTAGAAGCTGAATCACATCAGCCATAAATTTTGTTCTTTTTTACTAATGCTTGAAAAATTAAGTCTGTTAAAATTGTTATATTGTTGAATTGTTTTATTGTTATTGTAAATAATATTAAATCATGTATTATTCATCTCTAAAAATAATATAATCATAAAACAATACAGCAATTTTATATTGATAGAATTGAGTTTATTTAATTAGAAAATCAGTTCAATCTAGCTTAAATCCTTAATTTCTCAAAAGTAAAAATAAAAATCTCAGTAAACAACGGCTATCTCCTTTCTTTACTCTAACATATCAACAATTTCTGTCAAGTATATTTCAAATAACACATAAGACAACAAGACTAACATTACAACGGTAATTAATAACACCCGATTAGAGCGTTTGAGTTCTTTCGTTCGGATGGCTCTAGTTTCTCTAAATCCAACACCTGCACTTCCTGCTTTTCCTTTAAATCCCTTGCGTAATCGGGCTGTAACTGCCTTAGTATCCCCTTTAGTTTCATCTTTATATTTACTCAACCGCTCTTGTAATTCCTCTTTTTTAGGATCCCAATATCTCGGTTTATAATCAAACTTTTGATTCATAGGTGTTTTAAAAAACTTCATTAATGCCATAATAACTATTTTATATAGTGATAAATCTTTTCTGGTTACTACTTTCCTCCTCCCTTATGATTAACAAATTTAACAAAAAGGTGTTTAGCTCGTTAAGTTTTTTCCATCTAATACAAAAAAATCCGTTGCTTAATCTATGAGCAACGGATTTTTAATAGCTTAAAGATGCTATAAAACCAATTTATTTATCCTTTAGCTTCATCGGCTATATCTATCCGTTTACTAAAATCCATAGCCGCTATTTCTTTAGTTACTTGAGCATCTATCTTTGGAGAATTTTTATTGCCTTGGAAATTATATAAAGCTAAAATTCCCTCATCGTCTTTTATTTGATTATGAACGACTTCCAAAATGGGCGTATCCAAACCTACTGCATCCGCTATTTCTCTTAGGACTACTTTATTTTTATTCCCTTTTAATAAATCAAAAACAGAACGGATACCAATAGCGCGCAAGCGATGAATATCATCTTTGACGTAGCAAATTAATTTTGCTTGCCCAATCCAATCCAGTAATTGTCGGGCATCATAAGGTGTTTCTGCAATTAATTGGGTAAGGCTAGCAGTTGCTAGATTTTGTGCATTATCAATTCCGATTTCTTCTAGTCTTTCTTTGTGGTAGATGCTAATGCCTTCGATATTATAGAGGGAAAGCGATTTATCTGTCACACTTTCACTAGAGACAAATTCTTGATAGCGGAGTATTAGATAACTAAGTATCCTTTGGGGAAACATGCCTGCTAAAAGCGAAATAGCAGCTAGACCAGCTTTAAAAGATATGATTTCATTGGGTGTTGTTTCAGACCCTAAAAGAAACGAGAGGACTAATGCTACAGCAGAAGCGAGAATAATCCGAATTCCTGCACTGTAATACACACTAGGAGATAAATCTAAACCTCTTAGTCGTCGAATAATATTATAAGCAGAATAGGCAAATCCACCCAAAAAAGCCCAAGCTAATACAAAAAAGCTCTGATTGATAACTGCTTTATTATTTTCTCCAAAAAAAGGACCTGATAAAAAAACATTATCTGTTAAATCCGCTCCATTTCCAGCCAAAGTAAATGCGGTAATAAAGCCACCAAATATTAGAAAGGCAAATAGAACAGGTATAATATAACTGGAAATGGAATAGCTATCTCTAACGGTTCGAGAGGTATTAATCCCCATTTCTTTAATAGACTTGATGAATTCTTTCTCCTTTTTTGGTATATAATTTATAAAAAAAGATACTGCGGTAAAGGGTATAAATCCACTAACCACAATAATCATAATAAGGCTAAGGGAAGGCATAAAGTCACTCATCCAATCCATAATAGTATGTTTTTTAGTTTGATAGATTTTAGGAAAATCTATATTGTTAGTTTTCTAAAGGTGAAAATACTAAGTATAATGCCATTAAGCAAATTTACTGATTGAAACCAACTAGATAATGAAGGAAATTCGTTTAATTTTATAGATTTTGTTTTGCGTACCCCTATTTTTTCCTAAGCCCTCTGCCTCAGGTCCTCCATTACTTCAATTTCTCGTTATTAGCATGCCGTTCTTTATCCCGAATGGATTTTTTAATCAAGTTTTTTTCTAAAGCTGCTGTCAAATCAATCCCTGTTTGATTGGCTAAGCAGATTAAGACAAATAAGACATCTGCCATTTCATCGCCTAAATTTTCTTTGGCATTCACTTCGTCTTCTTTTCTTTTGAAAGATTGTTCGCCATATATTCTAGCCATTAATCGTGCAACTTCTCCAACCTCTTCGGTTAGAATTGCCATATTGGTTAATTCGTTATAATATCGGATACCGATGGTTTGAATCCAATTATCCACTTCTTTTTGTGCTGCTTCGATTGTCATATTCGAGTTACGGGTTGCGAGTTACAGGTTGGCGTGACTCTAATTGTTAGTAATGTTTGTAATATTAGCCATCTGTTAGGGTATTTCCAAAAGGAAAACCTAACTTTTTTTCCCTTTTCCAATCATTTTCAAAAGAGCTTACGTAGACTAGGAGGTAAGTTATTATTTACCTTTCCTCTATAATATACAAAATGATTTACTCGTTCAGTTAGCATTCTAAACAAACGAGTAATTAGAGTAGTTAAATGATTACTTTTGTTTTCTCTTCTAAAAAGGAGTACATACTACTCTAACAGTACTTTAATCTATAGACCGCATCGGAAACATTAGATTTATCAAGCAAACCACTAGAAAAAATTAAATAGAACATGGATAAAATTAAAATTCTTTGGGCGGATGATGAAATTGATTTATTGAAGCCACAGATTATGTTTTTGGAGAAGAAAGGGTATGAAATGATTACGGTCAGTAATGGTTATGACGCCTTAGAAGAATGTGAGACCCATAATGATATAGATGTTGTCTTTTTGGATGAATCTATGCCTGGTATTACAGGTTTAGAAACGTTGACAAAAATCAAAGATGCCAACCCACATTTACCTGTAGTCATGATTACCAAAAATGAGGCAGAGAATGTGATGGAGGAAGCTTTGGGTGCTCAAATTACCGACTATTTGATTAAACCTGTTAATCCAAACCAAATATTATTGACGCTTAGAAAGATAATTGATGGTAAGCGATTAATTAAGGAACGGACGTCTTCCGATTATCAACAAGAATTCCGTCAGATTTTGACGGAAATCAATAGCGGTTTAGATTTTAAAGGTTGGGTAGATACTTACCAAAAAATCATTGGTTGGGAATTAAAATTAGATACTTCTAATACCACAGAAATGTCTGATATTTTGACGATGCAAAAGAGCGAAGCAAATGCTGCTTTCTCCAAGTTCATTATCAAAAACTATGTAAAGTGGGTCAATGAGGACATCGAAGCACCGGTTATGTCCAATAATTTGATGCGTAGAAAGATTTTTCCAGAGATGGACAGCAATAGACCTACGGTCATGGTCTTGATGGATAATTTACGGTATGACCAATGGAAAATTTTAGAACCAATCATTAGTGAATTATACCGAATAGAAGAAGAAGATTCTTTTTATAGTATTTTACCTACGTCGACTCAATACAGCAGAAATTCGATTTTTTCTGGCTTGATGCCTTCTCAAATAGCAGAACATCACCCCGAATGGTGGAAGAATGATAATGAAGAAGGTGGTAAGAATATGCACGAAGCAGATTTATTAGAGGCGCAAATTAATCGAACTTTTAGAAAATCAATTAAATTTGATTATACCAAAATCACTAATGTTTATCATGCCAAGCAATTAAATGATAACATCTTAAATTATTTGCATAATGATTTAACGGTGATTGTCTATAATTTCATTGATATGCTATCGCATGCTCGGACGGAAATGGAAGTACTTAAAGAATTAGCGGGAGATGAAAAGGCTTATCGGTCTTTAACTCGTTCTTGGTTTTTACACTCTCCATTATGGTCGGCCTTGCAAAAAATTGCAGAAAAAGATGTACAGTTGATTATCACGACTGACCACGGCACAATTCGAGTACATCAACCATCTAGAGTTATTGGAGATAGAGAAACAACGACCAATCTTAGGTATAAAGTAGGTAGAAATTTGAAGTACGATAGGAGAGACGTTTTGGAAATCAGAAACCCTAAAAAAGGGTTGTTACCAAGACCAAATGTGAGTTCTACTTTTATTTTTGCAAAAGAGGACAAATTTTTCTTGTACCCAAATCGATATAATCATTTTAATAATTATTATAAAAATACGTTCCAACACGGTGGTATTTCTTTAGAAGAAATGATTTGTCCGATTATTCGCTTGTCGTCTAAAAAGTAACAAAAATATAAGAGCGAAAGGATTGAAATAAAAAATCCCCAAGTAGCCTAGTTGGTTGCTTGGGGATTTTTATATCCTGTTAATCCTGAAAAATCTCCGATTAAAATATGAAGCCACAAGCATTTCATTCTGTAGTTAAACAGAAAAACTCTCCCCACAAGCACAAGTTCGTGCCGCATTCGGATTATTAAAATAGAATCCTTTTCCATCTAAGCCGCCAGAAAATTCTAGGGTTGTATTAAATAAGTATAAAATACTGCGAATATCACTAACGATTTTAACGCCATTATCTTCAAAAACTTGGTCATCAGGTTTATCCACATTATCAAAATCCATGCTATAGGACAAACCAGAGCAACCACCACTCGTCACACTTACTCGGACAAAATAGTTTTCATCGTACTTTTCGGTGGCCTTTACTTCGTGAATTCTTTCTTTGGCGGAATCTGCTACAAATAACATACTGCTATTTTTTAATTATAATTATTAAATAGAGTTAACTCTTAACGCTTTGCTTCTTGGGATATACTGCTTTAGGTTAAAAATCGTACATTCAATTTTAAAAATTGTTTTATTGTGTTATTGCTATATTGTTGATAAACAATATGTTGCGTATCGCCAACAATAAAGCAATATAACCATTTAGCAATTTAAACCCTTTGACTCAACAAATTTATCTATAATAGAAACAATACACAACAAAGAAAAGGTTCATTCGGTAAATTATATTAACCCTTCCTTAAACATTTCCCAAACAGGGCTTAATGCTCTTAACTGTGCGGTGCCTGCTTTTACTTTTTCAATCGTAAAATCAATTTCTTCTTCCGTAGTAAATCTGCCTAGACTAAATCGAATAGAAGACTTGGCTAAATCATCTGGTATATCCATCGCCGTCAATACATGAGACGGGTCAAGTGACGCAGAGGTACAAGCAGAACCTGTAGCAACAGCAATATTTTGATTAAAGGTCATCAATAAGCCTTCGCTATCCACATGTCGAAAAGATAAATTACTGACTTGTGACAATCTATGTTCTGTTGTTCCATTAATAGAACACTCCTCTATTTCTGTTGATAAAGCAGTTTCTAGTTTATTTCTTAGTAAATTCAATCTAATAGATTCCGCTTCCATTTCTGCTTGAGCAATGGCAGCCGCTTTTCCAAAACCAACAATCCCTGGCACATTCAACGTTCCTGAACGCATTCCTTCCTCGTGTCCTCCACCATCAATTTGTGCAGTCAATTTAACTCGTGGCCTTCTTCGATTCACAAATAAAGCGCCTACACCTTTTGGGCCATACATTTTATGTGCCGTAAATGCCATTAAATGAATGCCTATATTTTTTGGAAAAGTTGGAATTTTGCCAACTGCCTGAGTTGCATCGCTAAATAATAAAACACCTTCTTCATCACATATTTTACCAATCTCAGACATTGGCTGAATCACCCCCGTTTCATTATTTGCCCACATAATAGCGACTAATATAGTCGTTGATTTAATCGCAGCTCTTAGCTCTTCTAAATTAATTAAACCAGCTTTGTTTACTTTTAAATAAGTGATTTCTCCTCCTTGTTTTTCAAGATATAAACAAGTATCTAAAACAGCTTTATGTTCCGTTTCTACTGTAATAATATGATTACCTTTTCTACGGTACATCTCAAAGACACCTTTCAAAGCTAGATTATCGCCTTCCGTTGCCCCCGAAGTAAAAATAATCTCTCTTTCATCTGCGCCAATTAGATTGGCAATTTGATTTCTTGCATTGCTGACAGCTTCGGCTGCTTCCCAACCAAAAGGATGGCTTCGACTTGCTGCATTACCTGGCATCGTTGTAAAATAGGGCAACATAGTTTCTACGATTCTTGGGTCGCAAGGAGTGGTGGCATTATAATCTAGATATATTCTTTGATTTTTTTTCATTACTTCATTCATTGTCTATTACGAAAGTAACCAATTTTATTCAAAGAAGTTGAGTTAGATTACTGGATAGATTTTTATTATCCAATAATTTTTGGTTTCGTCAAAGAAGTTGAATTTACTGGATAACGGGAATGTTATTCAGTAAAACAGAAAAACCCTTTGCAATATTTCTATTACAAAGGGTTTCTTTATAGTACTACAAAAAGGTTAATAATTACCCTTCTGTATTTTCTTCTTCATTAACGATTCCTGTAATCGCTGCGCCATTTGCTACTATTTCATCTATTTCACTAGTCGCTGCTTCAACAACTGTTTCAGTTACGGCTGGCGTTTCTACAGTAGTCGCTGCTTCAACAACCGTTTCAGCTACTGGTGTTTCAGCTATAGTTGCTGCAACGGCGACACCATTGGCAACCACTTCTGCTATTACCTCAGGAGTTGCTGTTTCTACAGGAGTTACTTCTTTCTTAGCGCCTAATGCTTCCGCTGCTTTTTCTAGCTTACCGTCATCATCTTTTCTAGCCGCCGCCGAAGCAGCTATTCTAGAAGCAATTTTTTCTTTAGCCGCCGCCTTAGCCGCCGCTATTTCTCCTTGCTTTTGGCGCTTTGTTTCTTTTTCCTTTTGAGCACCGATCCTTTTTTCTAAGTCTATTTTAGTTTGAAGCATTTCTGCTAACTTTTCATTCTTAGAACGAATCCGCTCTTTCGTCATTTTTATCTTCGCCTGACGAATTTGTGCTTCTAGTTGTCCATCAGAAGAATCAATTTTCCGTTGTTGGAAATTTAAATCCTCTTGGTCTCGAGAAATTGATTTTTGCATTTTATCAATTGCTCCTAGTAAGCCGTTATATCTACGATTTAACCGATCTAGAGCGGAAGATTCATTATTAGCATTAGGGCCAAAACGTTTTTCCTTGACTACTTTAAAGGTTGCATCTAAACGTTCCCATATTATAGAACGATGTTCTCTAGTTAATTTTATTTCTCTGAACTTTCGTTGCAATTCTTTTAATTCATCGAAAAGTGCAGGTAGACGAGTACCTTCAGCCGCACGTTGTTCCAAACTTGCTAAATTTTCCATGAATGTATCATGGAGGCTTTGGGAAGTTTGTCGGAATTCTTCATCTAAAGCAGAGCGCAATCCCTTTAATTTAGAAAATAAGGCATTGGTTTCATCTCTTAATAAATCCGCGTGTCCTCTCAATAAGTTTCGCTCTCGAACCTGATTTTGCACTTTTGACCAGAATGTTTTTAATTCATTCCAAGCATCATTGTTGAAAGATTTTAATCCAGCAACTTTTGCTTTCAATTCTCCTAACTCCGTTTGGTAAACTTCGTTAAGTTTAGAAGAAAGCACAACAAAATGCCATTCCGTCTGCGCTCGTTGAATAATGTCACCTCTTTCTACCTTAATTTCTTCGGGTAGTAAGCTGTCCGACATAGACAATTCTCTTTCCATGTGGGTAGCACTTTCAGGAAAAGGTACAGCTACATCATTTCTCCAATCACCAAGTAATTGTCTCGCAAATTCGTCGGTGGCTACGGCTTCTGGGAAAGTCCAAATATCTACCTTGTTATCTTCGGATCGCAATTGCATAGCAATTAAAATCTTCTCTTCCGTTGCGTTGGAGCCCCACAAAACAAGTTTAGTCTTCATATTATACAAGTATGTGTTATACGTAAAACGGTTTATATGCCGCTAATTAAAACTCAATGAATCTTTAATTTTCAGGTTTTTTGAAAATGATTCACTTTAGTAAATTAAAATACAAAAGTATATCGGGGTGTGATATATTATTAGATTTTTTATAGCAAATCTAATAATACATTGTCTGGTTATTGCTAGATATGTAGTTTTGAATCAGCACGCAGTTAAATTAGATACTGAAAAAAACGCTACCTGTTACGTAAATTTAGCAATATAAAATATTAATTTCCAAATATTTAGCTACTTCAAGTGCTTATTCCGCACTAAACTGCCACTTTTTCGTTCCCAACAAGGTTTTCAGCAGCTAAATACTCTGCAATTTGTACAGCATTTGTCGCTGCACCTTTTCTTAAATTATCAGCAACCACCCAAATATTTAGCGCATTATCAGCTGAATCGTCTCTACGAATTCTACCAACGAATACTTCATCTTTATTTTTAGCAAATCGTGGCATTGGATAACTATGCGCCTTTAAATCATCCAAAACGATGATTCCATCTGCATCATTTAAGAGCTGTTTAACATCTGCAACCTCATAAGGTTTCGCAAATTCGATATTTACTGTTTCTGAATGTCCACCATGTACAGGCACTCTAACTGCTGTAGCAGTAATTCTTAAACTATCATCACTAAAAATTTTCTTAGTCTCATGGACTAACTTCATTTCTTCTTTGGTGTAATCATTATCTAAGAAAATATCACAATGTGGAATACAATTATCAAAGATTGGATGCGAATAAGCCATTTCTTCTTTTGCTAAAGACGAATTGTGCTTTTCCGCTTCGTATTGTCTTACAGCCTTTACCCCAGTTCCAGTAATAGATTGATAAGTTGAAATAACCAGTCTATTGATATTATAAGCTTTATGTAATGGTGCTAAAGCAACCACCATTTGTATCGTAGAACAATTGGGATTTGCAATAATTTTATCTGCTTCTGTCAATTCTCCTGCATTAATCTCAGGAACAATCAATTTTTTAGTTGGGTCCATTCTCCACGCAGAAGAATTATCCACAACCGTTGTACCTACTTCTGCAAATCGAGGTGCCCATTCTAAAGAAACACTTCCTCCAGCAGAAAAAATTGCAATATCTGGTTTGGCAGCAACAGCAGTCTCTAAACCAATAATCGTATGTTCTTTTCCTTTAAACGTTAATTTTTTACCTACAGAGCGCTCAGAAGCGACGGGTAAAAATTCAGTAATCGGGAAATTTCTTTCTGTTAGTACTTCACACATTACTGTACCAACTAATCCTGTTACACCAACGACAGCAACTTTCATCTGAAAAAAAAATTTATGGACTTAGAAAAAGAAGCGTTATATAATTAAACGGTAAGAAATATCTTTTCTTGCCTCACTTTGTTTTTCTTTAAGTCACGTATTAAAGTAAATGAACATACGAACTATCTTTAAGATTTGTTACTGACTAGCAAAAAATCTCGTAAATTTATCCGCTTTGTATGTCCGTTAATTTTAGATTTGCAAAGATAGGGGCATTTTAACTTTATTGCTACTTAAAATGAAAGTTAAGCCCTAGAAGATTTTTAATTTTTAATACAGAGTCATAGCCTTTTATACATAGCGCATATAGTTTTTTATAGGATTATTAAAATTTCATTTATGCTTTCTCCGTTGTTTCAACTATATGGGTATGTCTTAATCAAAAAAGTGTTATTACCTTTATGTGTTATTGATTTATTGCCTTAATTTTCAGGAGGCTACTCCTAATTCCCAAAATAATGAGCAAACTAACTATTCTATACATTTTCTTTTTATTTTTAGTTCCCCTGACCGCACAAGTTTCAGATGACTTCTCGGATGGCAACTTAACAGATGCGCCAACTTGGGAAGGCGATGTCAATGATTTTATTATTAATACCGATGGGCAATTACAATTAAATGCTGCAACCGCAGGAACGACTAGTATTGCTGTAAAAACTTCGCTGGAAAAGGAAATGGAGTGGAATTTCTTTTTTCAAATGGATTTTAACCCTTCTACGAGTAATGCTACCCTTATTTATCTACAAGCTAACGATGCCGATTTATTAAATAGCTCAGGCTATTTTTTAGAAATCGGAGAAAGTGGGAATAATGATGCTTTGCAACTTTATCGCCAAGATGAAGGCACAAAGGTATTATTAGGCAAAGCTACTTTAGGCGCTGTTGCGATGACACCTAGGGTGAAAATTCGGGTAATTCGAAAAGAAGAAGGAACTTGGCAGATTTTTGCAGATTATACAGGAGGGAATAATTTAATTGTAGATTTAACGGTTAATGATGCTACCTATAATGAAGAAGGAAATTATTTTTTTGGTTTTTATTGTAAATATACGGCGACTAGATTGACTCATTTTTTCTTTGATGATGTAGCTATAACTAAATTAGAAGCTGATATTACGCCGCCATCTTTATTGACTATAGAGGTTATAGATGAGGAAAACATAACCCTATTTTTTAATGAGCCGATAACAGAAAGTACAGCTACCGACATTAATGATTTTTTAATTGATAAAGGAATTGGTAATCCAATATCTGCTACGCTTGTTCAAGCGAATCAAATAGATTTAAGTTTAAATAATCCACTTATTAATAATGAAAGTTATACCCTTACCATTAACAATATCGAAGACCTAAGTGGGAATAAACTCCTAAACTTTGATACCACCTTTTTATTTACCAAAATAGAAGTAGCGGAACAATATGATATTGTGATTAATGAAATCATGGAAGATCCAGCCTTGGACGGCGGCGGTACCTTGGGTTTACCAGAGGTAGAATATGTGGAATTATATAATCGAAGTGAAAAAACGATTAATTTAGAAGGTTTTGTTTTTACAGATGGTGGTAGGCCTGCCGTTTTTCCTTCTTATTTGCTATTGCCTAATACTTATTTAACTATTGGTAAAACAAGTGCGGAGGCGCTAGCTGATTTTGGAAATTTTTTAGGCCTAGCTAACTTTCCAACTTTAAGTAGTGAAGAGGAATTGGTTTTAAAAAACGAATTTGGAGAAACGATTGATGTAGTAAATTATAATCAAGATTGGTATGGCAGTTCAACAACAGCAGGCGGTAGTTATGCACTCGAAAGATTGAACCCTAATAATCCTTGTTTAGGGGCGGTTAATTGGCAAGGCGCAACTGCTTCTTTAGGCGGAACGCCAAATAATCAAAATAGTGTTTTTGAAATAACAATTAATTTTCAATTGAATCTAGTGGATGCTTATCCGATTAGTCCAACACAGATAAAGTTGTCTTTTGATAAAGCGGTTGCGCTAGAAAGTGTAGTGGATATTGCTAATTATACCATTACAAATAATGAAGTCATTAATAGTGCTTTACTTGAAAATAATTTTACCGAAATCATTTTGGAATTAGCCAATCCATTAATTGCCAATCAAATCGAGACAATTACGATTGCTACTACTTTTCAAGATTGCCTTGGTACGCTCATTACTGGACAAATGACTTATCCAATTGCCTTACCAGCTTTACCTGATGCCAATGATCTGATTATCAACGAAATTTTATTTAACGCACAAACAGGTGGAGTAGATTTTATCGAATTTTTCAATCGCTCTGAAAAAGTTATTGATTTGAATGGTTTACTATTAGCCAATCAAGCGTTGGATAATCCACAGGTAAAAGCGATTACTATCGAAAAACTAGTATTTCCAAATAATTTTATCGTTTTAACAGAAAGTCCAAGTGATATTAAGAGTCGTTATACTGTTCAAAACCCTACAGCTATTTTCACGCAGGATTTGCCGACTTTTGAAGATAAAGAAGGAAATATTCAATTGTATACCAACGATGGTTTTGAAACTATTTTTATTGATGAATTTAATTATTCAGCGGACTTTCATACGCCTTTGTTAAATGATAAAAATGGCGTTTCTCTAGAAAGAATAAATCCTAATTTACCGACCCAAGATGCAGGTAATTGGCATTCAGCTTCTGAAACAGTTGGGTTTGCTACGCCAACTTATCAAAACTCTCAGCAGGTTGAATCAAATATACCTAGCGCCACTATTTTTTCTTTACCTAATACTCGATTGTCTCCAGATAGCGATGGTTTTGAAGATGTTTTGCAAATTAATTACGTCACAGAACAAGCAGGTTACACAGCGACTATACATGTTTATGATGCCAATGGACGACTCATTGATAAAATAGCCCAGAATGAATTATTAGCTAGAGAAGGAACTTTTAAATGGGAAGGCATTACATCGGATGGACAAAAAGCACCAATTGGAATTTATGTACTTTGGATAGAGTACTTCAATCTGGAAGGGCGTGTTGAACGAATGAAGAAGGCGATTGTGGTGGCAGGAAAGCTGTAAGTATTAGAATTGTCGCAGACAACTACTAACGTACTACGCACTCACCGCCCCTGTCATTTCGCAGAAATATACTACCGCATCATACGTCATGGACGAGTATCACTTTAGTAGATGTCTGCGACATGACAAGTGTGGCGTAAGTAGTTTCCTGCGGAAATCAAAACTCCAAAGAAAAACTAACATTAGGCGTAAACCCAAGCATCAGCGCTTCAATACCTGTGATTTGATTAATGGGCTGATTATTGTCTCCTTTTTCATTTGGAATAGAGCGAATGAATTGTTTGTACTTCACATTTTCTCGATTCAGGACATTAAAAATAGAAGCCCCAACTCTTGCTTTTGTGGACCCCATATTAAATTTATAACCAGCAGAAATATCTAATCTAGCATAATCTTTTAAGTACGAAATTCGCTCATTAATCTTTAAGTCTTTTCTATTTTGCTGTCCATCAATAATAGTTAAATCGGTATACGCACGACCAGAACTAAAAACATAAACTGCTGAGAAATCGAATTTTTTATAGCGATACTGATTGACTAACTTTATTTGATGGCGACGATCATCAAGCGAAGGAAAAGGATTACCGCCATCTATTTTTGGAAAACTATGTGTGGTTTTACTCAAGGTATAAGATAGCCAGCCAGTATAACTTCCCGCACTTTTCTTTAATAAAATATCTATTCCTTTAGAAATACCTGTTCCATTGTAAAATTCAAATAATTTATTGGAAGAAGTATTGACCTCACCCGTTAAAAACCCATTGGCAATTGGCGCAAATTCTGTTACGCCATCTAAGCCTTTATAATACGCTTCCACATCTAACTCAAAGCCATCATTTTTCAAATTAAACCCTAACATACATTGTTTGGAAGAAGCAACGGGCGAGTCTCCCTTTTTATCGGTACTTAAGACCCAATAATCGTAACTTTTACCAAAGCGGTCTTCTCGTTCATTCGTTCTTAAAAACTGATAATATTGACTACAAGAAGCTTTTAAGTGCAGTTGTTCTGAAGCTTCATAAGTAAGGCTAATTCGAGGTGATAAATAATTCTTTTCGGTGATTGTATAATAGGTGCTTCTTAAACCTAATCCAAGATTAAATTTATTAAATCCTTTTAAGTTGTATTGTAAATAACCAGAGTGTTGACTACCTGTCAAATCCTGATTTAATCGGGTTTGGTCATCGACCATTAAATTAGAAGTCACCTGATTATTGACCAAGTGATACCCGAAAACCAACTGCTGTTTTTTATTGATTGTCCAAACATTTTTGATGTTTAATTCTGTTCCTTTAATGGAATTAGCAAAACTATTATTTAGGTTTAATTCCAAGAGCGTATCAGTAAGGTTTTGAGGAGGAACGGGAGGAAACCCTGGTCTTGACTTTCTAGTTATTGCTCGAACTAAAGTAGAATTAATAGACTGGTCTTCTTCATAAGCCGAATAGGCTAAATTGATATTCGTATTTATTTTTGGATTCCATTGATGGTCTAATTGCAAGCTCGCCCCTTGATTATTCCATTTAGCCGACTCTTCTAAATTTTCTGTATTTTTAACCTCAAATCGTTTTTTATCTCTATTATTTTTGGTCTCAAAGAATATTTCATAAGTCGTATTTAATGCATCATACCCCTTAAAATAACTGGCAGAAATAGCGGATTGTTGACTAATTTGCCAAATCCATTTAGTATTAAAATCGTAGAATTTAAAGGCAGGATTTATTTTTGATAAAGTCAAAGCATTATCATTTAGTAAATCATCTTTCTCATTGATTAAGCTAAATAAATCGGTATCGGCTACATTTTTGTTTGTTGTTCTACCACCTATCAATACCCCCATGTTTTCATTAATCGGTAATGCCAAATGCGCACTAGTCGTTAGTAAATCTGCTTGTAATTGACCACCAATTTTTGGTTCAGCAATACTGTGCGAGGTTAAGTCTATAACTCCTGCCGTTCGGCCACCATATTCTACGGGAAAGGCATTTTTAAATACTTTCACTTGGTTAACGATACTCGGATTAATTGCACTAAAAACGCCATAAAAATGGTCTACTTTATATAAGGTGATCCCATCGAAAATAACCATGTTTTCATCGCCATTACTACCTCGAATTTTTAATTCAGAAGACAAATCATCCGAAGCTGAAATACCAGGTAATAATTGCAAACCTCTAAAGACATCATTACCACCACCAAAAGAAGGTAAATTATTAAGTTGCTTGGCATTTAACATCATCGAACCATCCGCTTGATTGACGGTAAAAGTGGGTAGTTTTTCAATAATCGTTACCTCTGCAAAGTCTAATGATTTGATTTGAAGGTCAATTTTTAGATTGGATAAATTCTCTCCTTTTTTCCAAGCAAAAGCCCTTGGAATATAGCCTAGATATTGCACAGAAATAGTTCCTGCTGTTTTTGCCGAATTAACCGTTAAAGAAAAATTACCCGCCTCATCCGTTGAGGTATCTTCATTGGTGAGTGGACAATAAACAGTAGCATAAGCCAAAGGATTTTTGTTTTTGGTATCGGTAATTGTTCCAGTAAAAATATATTGATGAATTTTTGGCGAAGGCGTTTCAGAAAGTATTGGATTTTGTACCTTTCGTACTAAAATACGTTGGTCTTTAGTTAGTTGAAAATCTAAATTTGTTTTTGAGAAAAGTGTTGTTAAAGCAGTTTCCAAATTCTTGGAACGAATGGTTTTAGTAATTTTTATATCTTTTACAGATTCATAATCATAGGCTATAGTTAGTTGATATTTTGTTTTTAACCTTTCAAAAACTTCAGGCATGAACATACCTTTAAAAGTTTCATTAATGACTACTGCTTCTGACTGACAGAATGCGGATAGGCTTATAAAAAGAAGAAAAAATGAAGTAATAATTTGCTTCATATTTACTGTTGCTTCGATGAGTTTACGTACAGGCGAATTCATTCGACCTGTACAGATAAAATGAGTAGCATTTTAGTATCTCAATTTTGTGTTATTTTTGACCTCAGAGAGGTCGCATATTTTTAGAAAATTAGCTACAAAAGTGACGACTCACGACCTCAGAGAGGTCGAATATTAAAAACGAACGAAATTTACTAAATGTGACCTCTCTGAGGTCGTAAAAATTGCCTTTTCTAACATTTCCTAAAGACTTTTGA